>JAGQWV010000582.1 GCA_020437045.1 Saprospiraceae bacterium
GAGTCATAACCTCACTTATGATTGGATGGATCATCTGTTGAAGGATAGTTATACACATGTGCGTCCAAACCTTCCCAATATCATCATCGAAGAGGAGCGCACCTGGGACAAGGTAGGACGTCCAGATATTTACTACCACAAGATTGGCAGTGCGACCAAAGTGCAAATCATCAATTTGGACTTTAACCATAAAGAAGAGCTGATCAAAAAGGTGTATGGACCTTTTAGTGCGGTGAGCTTAGATTATTTCTACCTGGACAACGGCTTGTTCTCGCAAGTGAATGCCGAAAACTTAGCCAACGGAGATCTTTTTTATGAGAAGCTCTACTATTACGACAATCTGAAGATCGGCAGCTCCAATACTTATGGACAGAAGAATGGTAACATTGGCAATGTCGTAAGCCAGGTCAAAGGGCACGACATCCATGGGTATGGTTTTCAGTACGACTATCTGGACCGGATGACCAAAGCCCTGTACCGGGGCTATAACGGCACTTCCGGTAGTCTGATGTCCATCAATGATTATAATGTCAATGTAGCCTATGATGCCCGGGGCAATATCACGGCACTTGATCGGATGGGCAAGTATCGCGATGGCGAAGTCTTCCTGGTCGATACCATCGATAAGCTAAGCTATACCACTCCCTCGCTAGACAACCGGCTGCAATCGGTGAGTGATCAAGCACCGGCCGCCGCTAAAGATTTTGGCTTTAAGGCGGGAAGTGGCAACTACATCTATGATCGCAATGGTAATGCGACCTATGATCCCAGTCGCGGCATCACCTTCACCTATAATCACCTGGATGTACCCATCCTGGCGGATTTGGGGAACGGCCGTACCATTGAGTGGACCTATGATGCCCGGGGCGGTATGCTGCAGAAGCTGGTGAAACGCGGATCGACCATTTTGGAAAATCGCCGCTATGTGGGCAAAATTGAATATGGAGACGATCAGATCGAAATGATCTACCACGATGGCGGCCGGTTGTACAATAAGAATTATAACCCGATGCGGCTTGACCTGGATGGCATCATCACTGGCACCGAGACTGCCTATGGTACGGAGATTCAGGCTACGGCGCTGATCGAAACGACCAGTACCATCAAATTCATCGCGGAAGATTTTATCGAGCTGAATGAAAATTTCACGGTAGTCACCGGCAGTGATTTTGAGGCAAAGATCGGTACCGGACCGGCAGGTGAATCCTGGCGTTATGATTATTCCATCGCAGATCACCTGGGCAATACCAGAGTCATATTTAGCGACCTGAACAACAATGGCGGCATCAGCGATAATGAAATCATCGCCGAGTACCAATATTATCCATTCGGCCTCCGTATGGATGGCGACTGGGCCGAAAACACCAGCCTGAACAACGAAAAATACCAATACAACGGCATCGAATACCTCCAGGATCATGGCTTGAATATCAATATGGCCCGGTATCGTATGTTGGATCCGGGATTGGGGAGATGGCTGGGCGTGGATCCCAAAGCTGCTCATGATATAAGTGGATCACCCTATAGTAGTATGTACAATGATCCCATTTCCTTCAGTGATCTCGAAGGGGATTGTCCTTGGTGTTTCATTTTACCACTAATTGGCCCAGTGGCCACAGTTACAGCGGCAGCTGGAACCTCGGTTGGAGTCGCGGCAACAGCGATAGCGGCCACTGCTGCAACCGCAGCAGTCACAATACCGACTCTGAGCCCAGTTGCCGTGCCAAGTCACTCTACATTACCTAGTGTAGCAGACATCTATAAAGGAAACTATGGATATGTTGACCAGGCTTATGACCTACGTACTAACTCATTGACATCTTTTGGTGAGATTGAAGCTCAAGAAGGATATCGAACTTTATATCGCACTAGTTTAGGCCAATGGCAAGATGATGCGTCAGCCTTTTTAATAAGAACTGAGCGACTGAGTCTTGCGTATACAAATAGCATCGCTAAGTATGCAAGTCTGGGTGGCGTACAAGGAATGTTAGGCCACGGATTGGGATTTGCAGCAACTTCTTTGGGAGGTAGCGCTGTATTTGCAGGTATAAAATATGCGGCTAGAACAGCGGTTGCCGCTAGGGCAGTGAGTCAAGGAACCAACGTTGTTTACCAAGGTCTTGATGCAGCAGGTAAAGTCCGATATGTCGGAATCACAAGCCGGACACCAACCTTACGATTTGCAGAACACTTAAATTCCCTTGGCACAGGTAAGGAACTATTAAGGTATGATGTTATCAAAGGAGCAGAAGGTTTATCCAGAACAGGGGCTCGTGTTTGGGAACAGAACTTGATTAATCAGTATGGTTTACAAAAGAATGGTGGTTTACTGCTGAATAGGATAAACTCAATTGCACCTAAGAACTGGTGGCAATACGGAATCAAATAAATATGGCAAGAGCAAACACGAAAATAGGAGACATTTTTTGCGTCAAGATAGACGACAATAGCAAGAAATATTTTCAATATATAGTCAGTGACCTTACCCAATTGAACAGTGATGTGATCAGGGCTTTTAAGAAGTTATATCCAGCTAATGCCAATCCCGATTTATTGGAGATTGTAAACGGAGAAGTAGAGTTTTATGCCCATTGTGTAACGAAACTTGGGCTTAAAATGAACCTTTGGGAAAAAGTTGGTAATACAACAGAAATAGGAAATACTGCCAATATTTTGTTCAGAGGAACAAGTGATTATGGCGTATGGATTGATGACGAACCTATTAGAATATCAGAAAAATGGTATGTATGGAAAATTAATGAGCCTTTTAAAGATATCGGAAAGTTACAAAACGAGAACCGAAAAGCAGAAATCGGAGTTGTTGTAAATCCTTATGATGTCGTGGAGCGTATGAAAACTGGAAAGTATAGTTTTTTCTATCCCGATTTTGAATAAGAATTATGCCTCTATAAATACAGGGCTTATTGGGTTGCAATGATTCCATAGCCTAAACATGGGCATTTTTTGAAGCGTTGATTTTCTAGTGCCAGGGAAAAAGTTCTCTGGTGAAAATTTGAGGTGAATGGGTGGTTAGGCGTCATCAATGATTATGCTTTCCCCATAATTATAAGCACCTAGTAGTGTATTGGGTCTCACCCACAATCAGGACCAGGTGTTTTCTTCAATTTGGAAACATCCCCCCCCTTTAAGCGGACAAAAAAATAACCTAGCGGGTACTTTTAACTTTTCCCCTTTCGGCTCTTCTCCATTCACACACTCACGGACACCCAGCCACGCTCGGACCACGAACTCATGATGTCCGCAAGAGAGTGAATGACAGCTCTCCCTACAACAATCCGCACAGATTAAATACTCGGCTCTACACAGACCAACCCGATCTCGCATTCAATCAGTGCTACCTTGAACCCCTTTAGAAGATTTTGAATCCTTCTTGGCGGCGGTAATTCTGGTCATAGCCTCCTCGTCAGATGAAATGTTTTCCCTTTTTAGGCTCCACTAGCAACCACACTCCTCCGGACATCCGGCCTCCCACGAACCACAACTCGGGATGACCATAAGAGAGTGATCGCAGCTGTCCCATTGCAGAAAAAAAGCGCGCAGAAGCCCCAACTCAACTCCCATCTTTCAGCGCTGAACTCCTTTATCTGGCAGTGGCTCATTACTCCTTTAGATTGATTTGGATCGAGGAGCCATTGTCCTACTGACTTTGGCCTATAGGTTAATTGGGATTGATTTCCTCCTTTTTAAAACAGGCTCCGATTATTTAACCATTAAAAACAAACATCATGAATTCTATTCAAATCATCCGCGAGTATCAAAAGGAAAACAATCCGGTTTTCAAACTCGAGTCTAAGAATGAAGATCCATTACAGCCAAATCGAACCTGTGTACTATTTTATTTGACGGTTGGGTCCTCTGCATTTAATTACTCCAAAACGCTTAGCAGTCATGAGAGAAACTAAAATGTATTTTGCTTCATGCAGTACTATAGACGAAGCGAAAAAAGTGTATAGAACGCTTGCATTCCTTTTACACCCGGATAAGGGAGGCACTAAAGAACAGTTTCAAGATTTACAGAACCAATTTGAAGCATTCAGACCGACCGAACAGAAATACCAGTCCGAATATTCAGACTTCAAAGCGCAAGCCGCCGATTTCATGGAAATAATTGAACGCCTAAGAGTAATTCCTAGCATTGAAGTTGAATTAATTGGTTCTTGGATATGGGTATCAGGTGACACGCGCCCAGTATCCGATAGAATAAAAGCAGCGGCAGACGGAACCGGATTTAAAACTTCGTGGAACCGCGCACGTAGTTGCTGGCAGATTCACAGCGGAAAATATCAAAAACGCTCAGGCGTACTATTGAGTAAGGAAGAAATTTGCGCCCGGTACGGGAGCACGATGTACGGACAGCAAAACAGATTTTTAAACGATTAAATCTTCAGGGAGCCGACCGTAAAACGTTGGTTCCCTATATTTTTTAACCACTTCAATAATTCATTCAATGAAATTTCAAGTAACATTCAGAGGAGCCGCAAATACCTACGCCGCTTCATTAGACGGGACAAGTATAGGTCTCAATCATTTAGACCGAATTAGAACCCTTAAAGGTTTTCACATCTTAGAGTTTTGACTCCTGTAGGAGATTGATATGAATCCTTCCGTCATTGTCACACTGGCTTTGCTACAGTACCACAGGCTTATCATTTCCCCATTCTTCTACAGGCTCCGATTAATTAACTAAAAACTACCATTATGAGTACTGTACAAATTGTTCGCGCTTATCAAAAGCAGGAGAACGCCGTTTTTAAACTAGAGTCAGTAAATGACAATCCCTTAAATCCGATTCGCACCGCTTATGTTACCAAGCCTTTTCGTTCAATCGTGGGTAAATTTCGGATTATGTTGGAAAAAGCTTTCCGGGGAGAATCGTGTTTGATGAAAGCATTAATTCCAAACCGAAAACGGCATTTAACTTAGCTAAAAGAGTCGGTGATGATCAAGTCACTTACTATGAGGTTTACAAAGACTCTGTCTTCGTCGGGTATCTGGAAAGACACTGGCGCTACACAAAATCGAACCGTATTGACTACAAGATCAGTCGTGTTGAGTTCGAGATACGACCAGTCACTACATCTTCTAGAGCTGGACAACTAGAAGTTCCCCCAATCAAGTTTGCATAAGAGTAAGGAGAGTTCGCTCTCCTTTTCGTTTTACGAATTCCTCTGTAAGTTAATCCTTACCTATAGAAGATGGGGCGTGATCTCGTCGAGATCAGAAGTCAAATCAGAAATACCGTTGTCCGTTTGAGCGATCGATTTTGATTTAGTACCAGGAATGTTACTCATTGTTAAACATGCGATCGTCTTGAACTTCTTTCCGCAGTTCTTTTTACTAAGACACAGTGAAGTTTCTCAGTTTGTTCATTCTCATTATACAATAAAAAGTCCGTTCTTCTGACATGATTCAGGATAGAACTCATCTTCCTCCCAAAGCAGATACTAACTCAGGTTCACATTTAAGTTTCGTTCCTCGTTGATTCTACACATCTCACTACAAGTGATGCATCAATCCCTCTTTTGAGTCTATCGCTCTTCTCTTTCTGTTTTCTACATTATTACCTATAACCTTTGATAACTTCTCTGTTATCTGTAAACTCTACGTTTCTTTAGAAAGTACCAATCTTTCATTTGCATCTGAATTTAAATGTCAGAAGTCACACGGCTTTCATTTCGCTCCGCTCATCTGTCATCTATGTAAATGAATTCTGCATTGAAAATGGATATGGTTCCGATCTACAGAAATGCTTTCACTAAGTTCATCTCTAGCTTTCAAACTAAAGTCTAACCTAAGTCATGATCTTTCTTTTGATCTTGGTGCGCAAGTACGAAGTGGGAGCTGTATGATCTAGCACCTGGTGTAATTACCATGACAGAAGTTCTACAATTGCAAGTACTCAAGTGTTTCTGCTTTCTCCACACTTGATATTGATCTAGGAAATCACCAAGTAACTATCTCAACTCTAATTTAATCGTGAATCTGACAGAGCACTTACATGTGAATCTAGATAAGTAAGTAACGTACACCTTTCATCCTCACTCCAAAAAGTTTTTTCTCATTCTTCTTCCTTAATGCGAAACTGAGTACAGAAATTAATCCAAAAGGGGGTTCTCCTAAAAAATAGTCTCTGTCTGCAAAGGGATTCGGCATGATTATTCACTCAACTTCTATGGCATCGGTTCGTGTAGTTAGTTTCACCGCACGTATCTAAGATTATCGTAAATCTTTGCCGATTACAACTTTCAAGAATAATTTTTTTTATGTGGTATTAAAGACTCCACTGGAGCTTATCATTCGTATCCAACTTTCAAAGTATTTCTTGTCTCTGAATCTGTTATCTATCGATTCCGAATTCGAAATTGTCCTATCATGCAGTCATTCGAAATCTAAACTCAAATCCGAAACCGATCAAGTGATACGATCTTCGCTGTAGATTTAGTTATGTTAACTTCTGTAGGGTCCACCTGATCCCAATCTAAATTACGTATGCCTCCTTGCCGCACATACCAACGACTTTCTATTCTACCAAAATAAACCAGTATGGTTTCGTATCCGCAGCAGCTGGTCTCCTTTCTGCAATCGACTTTTATGTTATGATTTTGCACTTTATCCCAATTAAATGTTTATTTGTTCGCCACTCATTCCGAATCTTATCGATGTTTCTTTTTTTGAATTCTAGCAAGAGATCCGGATTTGAGTATCCTGGATTTCATTCCCCTGTAGAAAATTGATTTTGATATTGCCACCTAAAACGTGTCTAACTTGACTATCCCTTCTTCTACAGGGAATGGCTCTCTCAAGTCCGATTTCTCACTTATGTGTACTGTTTAATAGGTATACTACCAGAGATAAGTGAGAAACCAAGTTTTTTAACTTTCACTTTATCCTCGATGCGATAGCAATTTGACCAAATTGTAATCCAAACCGACCACCTGATGTGGATCTTATCTTGAGAGATTTCAGATCTAGCAAGTCATAGCTAATAATCTCATAACAGTTTTCTCCATCTTTCTTTGTCCTTTTTGCATTCACTAGCAGATTTAAACAAGCTATTGCCGATCGTTCATCAGCGGGTACTTTGCAACCAATTGAAGGTAACAGGTAGCTCACAGAGTTACATAATAGTTTATCTAGAATTTCACCGCGTGTGTAAGAAATTCCTACGATCAGAGAATTTAGAATGTTGATTCTTAAGTTGTGATTAGGTTCAAGTGTGGCAAATTTCAGAGAAACCTCAAGGCTTTTAAGTTTCCGCTTGTAGTACCTGTATGAAAAGATCGATTCAATTAGTTGACAGATCTCATCAATGTCGTTTACATACTTCGATAACAAATTGGTGGCTTCTATCCACTCTGGAAATACAAGTTTGTCTGCCTTCAGTGGTATCCGTGAGGTCCGCTTAAGTTCGCTCAGAAATAATTGCAACTTTTGGCCATACATTTTGCTATGGTCACACTCCGTACTATTTAGCTTGGTTGAGTTTGCTGGTACAAAGTCCATGGAGTTACGTTTCCAAATTAATTTAAAGCCCTGATCTAACATACCTTTACTCATTTCGACTGGTGCAGAGTAAAGTCTTTCGATTACCCTTTTCATCTGTAGATAATCCAATTTCAGATGAGCTATTCGAGGCATGTCATTGATATCGATTCTGATAGGGTGGTAACTTTCCATGATTAGATTTTGTATTTGAGTTTTAACCTGCTTTAGAAAATCACTTCCATCCAGTGATTCCAGGATCGATGTCATTGTCTGAGCATCTCCATTTAGTTCTTCAAATTCAGGACTCGGAGGTGAATTTCTCTCTTTGAAATTACAGATCAGATAAGTCTTTGGTTTCTTCATTCGAAATCTGCCAATGATCTGCCGCATTTTTTCCGTACTCAGTAAAGTTTGTGTCTTCTGTATATCAGTGACTAAAATGAGATCTACTTCGTCCTCAATATCTATTCCTGTGAAGTAGGTTGAAGTAATGAAGTTTACTCTAGCTGGAAGTTCGCCATCTTCAAGCTCACCAAAATAATCTCGTTTTCCATCAGTGCACTTCCCGGAACTCCTATCACTGCAGAGAATCTTACAATGACATTTTATCGATTCACTAAATAGTGAGATCATTTGTAATGCACCATCAATCGAATTGTGCGCTACCACAATCTTTTTATCCGAGGAGAGTAGTTTGCCAGCCAATACGGAGAGCAATTTTATCGGCGCTTTGGATTCGTATATCATAATCTCATTGACCTCGTTTCGTGCAGGTTTAAATAGAATGCGAGGCTCGCGCTTTAATCTAGGATCAGTGAATTCTCTTATGGTGGCTGAGATCATACACCGATGCCTAAATTTAAAGTAGTAATCAATGCAATCTTCTAGATGAGGTCGATAATTATTCTTGGACTGATACATATCTATTTCGTCCAGCATTAAAAAATAATTTTCAAAATCCATCGGTGCCAAAAGTTGAATGACCTTCGGAAGACTGTCGGCAACCACAACCAACTTCTTATACTTCTTTTTGGATTTTAAGTACTCATCCAGAGTCTGCTTGGTCGATTCTCCTGAATCCTTCGTCTTACTACCCACATAGTACGCACCATGTTTTTTAGCTTTGGAAGCTGCCAAATATTTTGTCGGAACAACCACAATAGAATTACGAAGGGACTGCAGTGCTAGGGAGGTTGCACCTATACCTGTCACCTTTTTATCGATGATACCACATGGAAGTACATTCAACACATCGCCTAGAAACTGACCTTTCTTTAAGATGAGAGTATTGTCTACAATTTGGTTTTCAAAAGTTGTTTTTTTGACATCGAATACCCTGAGATTAGGGGAATCATCTGCACTTTGTTTTTGTGAGATGAGGTTGTCTCCTTCAGATTTATTAACTATTTTTGTCATAGCAAATAACATGTTTTAGTTAGGCCCAATGGCAGTTGGGCCTTTTCTTTTTAACTAGTTGAAATAACAGGTAGGGAATAAAGTCTAGCTCTTGCCGACCTTTTGCTTTTTCAGAAAGTCCAGTAGTTCTGGTAGCCAGAAGCGAACAGATCCACCAAAGTAGTGCCGTGTTATCTTTCCGGATCTACCCCAATTGTCGATCGTGGAAGTGCTAACACCGGCTAGATTTGCTGCTTCTTTTTTGTTAACATATTTGTCCGGTTTCTCTTCGAGCACCGTCGGTTTTTGATGCTTGAGGTCAAGCAGAAGTTGCTCGATCGTTGATAATCGTTGGCTGATGATTTGAAAGGGATTCTCCATATGTTTTATGTTTTCATATGGCAAAACTAAGCATGTAATGTCTCACTTCTGTACGAGAACCGGTTCTTTCTATTTCTGACGATTGATACGTGTAAAGGATTGAATTACAAAATTTTAGAGGAGAAATAAATAGTTCGGAACCACTAAGAACCGGTTCCTTTTTGATAAATCTTACCTTCTACGATGGTAATTTCATCAGCAATCAACTTGGTGTTAACGGAACTTTCCTGAAGTAACTCCAAAGTTTGCTTGAGATCTGAATGGTTTTCGCTAGTATCCTTTTGTCTTTCTTCGGGATTCAAAATAGATCTATAAACCGATCCCAACTTCTTACCTGAGTTTAGACTAAGATAGCCATAACTCTCGGCAATAGATTTTGCATTTTTTGAATTTATCTCCTTTTGTTTGTAAAAGTGAAAAAGAGAAATTACACGCATTGTCCTGCGCCTAACTTCCATTCTGGTTAGCTGATCTGAAAGGACTTTTATATATCGCTTCTGCGCCTGATACACGACGATTGGGTCTTCTGGATCATACCATGTATAGTGAAAAAAATCACTGGAGTACTTGCCCTTCATCAAAGCTTGCCATCTAGCATCAAAATACTTGGTCCTCTCGTTGTAATGTAGCGACTGTGGCAATTCTGAAAGCGCGAAATTACCATGTTGATTCTCTTGTCTCTGCTTAAACTTGAGAATTTCCGATTTATACTTTTTGACTATCTCTTCAGTTGAAAATCCTGTGGCCCTCCAATTGGCAGATTTTGATTCAAAGGCTTTTTTTAGCTGATTAAACTTTTCTTCAGCTGCCTTTTTAATCAGGTTTTTCTGATGTTCTCGGATCTGCTCAAGATCTTTCTTCGAGATCGAGATTTGACCTGAGGATACAGATGTTAAGTCAAGTTCTTGGTTTTTATACAATTCAAAGGCATCAGCTAATATCATTTGATCCAGTAGTTTGTTTGGTCAATAAAATTGCTATCTGTTTAGCAATCGTCTTTGCATTTTCCTTCTTATCAATATTAATGTATTCGAAAAACTGTTTCTCTGTGGAATGTCCTGTGATCAACATCAAATGTGCAGCTGGTATGCCCAACTGATAGAAATTGGTAGCAAAACTTCGTCTGGCCATATGCGACTGGGCCAGTTGATACTTCTTCCTGATCACTTCCTCGATCTGGCCACCAACAGACTTCTTAACTAGTATTTCCTGGTTGAACTTTGCTTTCTCGAATATCTCTTTAAGGTACTCATTGGTTTTTTATTTACTAATGGACTTAGGTGAGTGATAATCATATTTCTCTAATATCTCTTTTAGTTCTGGCATCAATGGTATTACAACTTCAGTATCGGTCTTCTTTGTAAACAACTGGATCATTTCAATACCATCTTCTCGAATGATATGTTCG
>JAGQWV010000583.1 GCA_020437045.1 Saprospiraceae bacterium
TTTTGTCCACTCTACAGATATAAATGCCCGGTTGAACAGCATTTAAATCGATTTTCAAAGATGGATTAATTAAATCCAGGACTATATGCCCATCTAAATCATACAACTGAAACTGCTTGATCTGTTTCTCGATTAAGAGGAATTCACTGGCAGGATTTGGATAGATTAACGGGCTTTCCTGAACGTCATCTATGGAGGTGACGAGTTCCTCTTCGATAGAACCTTTGCCGGTCATATCTCTACCCACAAACCCAGGAAATACAGAAGAGTAATATTGAATACTAAAAACCGAATTAAGAGATGATTTATAGTCTCCTATTGATTCACCTTGGGTTAGAATCCGTCCGGATTCGCTTACTGGATTGACATATTTCCAAACCTCCGAACCCAGGGTATCAAATTCAATGAAGATACCTCTCGGACCAACACACACCAGTGTGTGATCGTTATCCATCTTCAAAACATTTGAAAATAAAGGCGCATAAATGGATAGACTGTCCTTAGGTATAAAAGTGGTCGCCGGCTGCTCGGGTAAGAAATATCCTGATGTGCTCAAAGGATAATGGCCAGATTCATTACATTCAATTTCTATTCTCTCTATGGTGGAAAAAATATCAGGATGCCGACCATTGCCGTTATTGTAAATATAGACTTCACTCTGTCCGGTGGAAGTACTTTTCCAATACATTCCATGTTGTCCAAATAAAATCTGTGGATTCGAACTGCTAATTGCCGAAGGATTTCCCCATCTCCAAAGTAAATCGCCACCCTTTCCTGATGATCCCCCTATATCCGATTTTGCCTCGGCCATGGTGGTACTGTGATCAATAATCCAAAGTTCATTGAAACCCCGGCTGCTGAGCATTATCTGATCCAGGTTTTCATTATACTCGATGGCATTACCATGAATCCAATCGGCTAATCGATTTTGATAATGATTAAGATTGATTCGAGCGGAATTTTTGATATCCCCGTAGTTATCTTTCGCCGGATCATAATTTTGTACCAAATGATCCCAAACTTGCCACTCCCAAACTATTTCTCCCTGATTTTGCCCATACGGTTTTATTTCCACGAGATGATCCGGCCAGAGCTGATCGGTACCCAAAGATGATGGATCTCTTCCTGCGGCAATAGCCTCTTCTTTGGTCTTCTTCTGCCATGCTAATAAAAGAATATTACCGTTTGGTAAAATTTCAAAATCATGATGTTGACGATAATCGGGTGACGAATAAGTATAAGTCCACACAACCTCTCCTTCCCAGTTCATTTGCTCAATGATGCCACCGGCACCACCACTATTGATATATGTATTTTCGGTAACTCTACCTGCTCTAAATAATGATCCATCTTCGGCCAGGTAGGCTGTCATTCCCGGCACAAAATCGCTGGTCCAACTGTGCACTTTTTCACCACTCCGATTTATTAAATAAGTTGTTCGATTATTAAGAGGAGTGAATAGAATATAGCCTTGATCATCGATCTCATTCTTCAACAAACCAACCGTTTTTACCTGGGCAAATACGCTTGCAACAGACAAGCTCATTAAGTATAATAGCAAATATTTAATCTTCATCAGAAAGATTATCAGACCAAGAGAAAAGGACAGGGGGCTTAAAAACCCCCTTTACTCCCCATGATAGTGTCAGAAACTTCCGCTGATTATTGCGAAAAGTAATATGACATTCCTTAATAAAGTGCAGGCCAATCCTGACCATCCGTCCTGGTCATGCGCACGGTGACATGATCAAAACATCCTCCGTTTGCACCTGATAATGTTACTGTTAGAACGGGGCCACTCACCTCGTCGACAGACAAACTCCAAGCACAGCCATATCCATCTGCAGGTGAAATACTAAGGTCATCACAAAGGTCAATGATTCGCAAAGCGGAACCTGCACCTTGCTCGCAACACCCATAGGCATTCTGATAAGTGCCAAACGAATAGGAAGTCCAGCTGTAATTACCATTCGCATTGGTAACCCAGGTAAATGTACCTGATGTCAGTGGTGTATTGGCTCCATAAGCATCAACGGCCTCCAACACTTCGTAGTTTACTTCTACTCCCAGTTCTGACACGCAGTTTACTGCATATTGAATCAATACTGTATAACCCGGATGATTAAAGAAACTGGGGCTATAAGCAAGAATAGGTTGTCCTGCATTGTTATTGATAAAGGCCGGAGAATAGCGGCCATCGGCAAAATGAACTCCACCGGCAATAGTAATCAGATCTCCCAGTTTTAGGGAATCGGGAGAGGTCAATTCAGGAATGGCATTAACGATATCCATACCAGAATAAGAAAGCGTCGCCGGCCAGGATGATGTGGAACCAATGACTCCCGTATAACTTTTGCCAGTTGATACATCTGTCCACATAACCTCCACGTCCAACACATCTACTTTAGAAAATTCAAGATCAGTGGTCGTTCTTCCCGATCCCTGCGTTTTGCCATCTGCTCCTTGCTGCAAATTGTTGGCAAAATCCACGGTAATCTCCATATTAAAATCAGCCGCTCTACCCAACCCAATGAAGCCATCATCATTGGCGCCTTGTCCAAAATTAGGTAATGCACCGGTAGGAAAATCATCGAGTGAAAATAACTTATCATCATCAACACAGCTTACCGGGATCATCAGACCAATGAGCAGTAAACTATATAATATATTTTTCATATCATTTTATTATTAATTAATTCTAGAATAAATTGATTAATTACAGTGATTATCTAATTATTTAGTAACCATCTTTTCGGCTTAATATCCGAGGCAAATAATCAATAGCAATTAATTGGGGTCCCAAAAGACACGGTCAGTGGTCGCATTCTTTTGTGCCGGTGCGTTTTGATTCAAATTTAAATCCTCTGCCCGCCAGGGTAGAGACACTAAAAACGGTGTCGGAGAACTTGTAATCAATGCATAAGGTCCAGTATCATTATTTGGATCAAAAATCACCGGATATCCTCTTCGACGATAATCATTATAAGCATCGATAGCATTTCCAAATCCCGCGATCCATTTTTCTGTCAAAATAATCTCCAGCTTTCGATCATCATTACCCGCATCGTATTGCTCTAAAACGGCATTCATATAATTATCAATCGCATCTTGATCAATGGTGGGTACTGATTGAGTGGTACCGGTACCCGCGACCACTTCATTAACTTTTTCAAATGATGCCTGAATCGCCTCCGCCAAGAACTCCCGGGCATCGCCATCAATGACTCCATCTAAAGCCAATTCAGCTTGTAGGTAAAGAATCGTGTAGTAGGCCAACATCCTTTCCGGAGCCGCCCCCGTTCCGGTACTTGCGGTCACAGTAGCTCCTTGTCCATCGTCATACCATCCTCCTACCGGATAAATACCCAGTACGGTCTGTGAAACATCCTGGGCTTGAGCCTGATTTGGGCCATTACTGCCAAAGTGAATGGTCAGGAAGCCATCGGCATCCAATCGTTCTGATGGATTTTGTGGGGCTTCTCCCGGCACCAATTGCTTATGGAAATAATAGGGTACCCGGGGATCGGAAATACCGGAAAAAATATCCGAATTATTTCCCTTCATAATATCCCAAAACCAGGGACTGATATAATAAGTTTTAGTCTGATTTGCATAATCAGTAACAAAACCATTGTGACGGTTGTCCGGAGAAACCGATGTACCATACATTAACTCAAAATCATCTCCGGAGGAGCTAATCAAATCACCCTCAGCGATCAAGGCCTTGATTTGGTCATCTACATTTGAAACCATCCGGATCTGATTGAGCATTCGCAGTTTTAGGGTTTTTCCAAACTTTATCCATTTTGAATTACTCCCACCATAAATCAGGTCGTCGGCACCGGGTTTAAGGGGTTCACTACTGGTGGATGCTTCGATGTTAGCAATTCCATCATCAATGAGCGCCAACAACTGAGGGTAGATCTCTGAATCATCATCAAAATGAGGATTCTGAAATTCATTTAATTGCAATGCTTCACTATAGGGTAAATCACCCCACACATCAACCATAATGCTGAATGCATATGCTTTCATTAGTTTGCCAATACCCGCATATTCCAAATTTGGTACTTCACTATCAGCAACATTTTCTGCATTATCAATCAGCACCTCCAGATCCTGCAGGGCGATATCATAAAACTGCTGCCAACAGGCATTAATCATAAAACTATTTCCCAAAGTTCCATAGCGATCGGGGTCTCCCCTTCGGACGGTCTGATGCATAAAAACACTTAAGTGAGAGCTTAAACCGGTAGTTGATAATCCGGTCGCACCAGCGATAGCAACTTGCGAATTAGTCAATAACTGACTGAGCGCTGCTGTGGTAGGATTATTGGGATCGTTATTTATATCGAAGAATTCATCACTGCAGGAAGTAGCCATTAAGAGCAACCCCACTATGGTGATTAATTCTATTCTTTTTAATAATATTTTCATTTTAATCGCAATTATATTTTGATTAGAAAGTAATATTGAGATTTAGTCCATATCGCTTGGATTGAGGAGCCGTAGCATACTCAATTCCCTGGGTATTGGTTGAGCCAAAACCATTTCGCTCAGGATCTAAATTCAAGGAATGCGGAATATTTGGTGCAAAAAACCAAAGGTTACGACCTGTGAAGGTCAAAGAAGCATTTCCAAAAGGTGTACGGTCTAACACTTTTTTAGGAAATGTATATCCAAGACTTACTTCTCTCAATCGAATTACCGTACCATCAAAAACGGATACATCATCCTGACCATTGATAAAAAATGATTTTGTATTGCCTGGTTGGAAGAATATATCGTTGGTGGTAATCTGAATCGTATTCGGTATTTTATTTCCATCTTCATCCAGCAATGGCATTCCGGTATTAGGATCTCCCAAATAGCCTGGAACAATACGGGATGGTTCCCGATCTTCGGTATCCTTAACGACCCCTCTTCCCAAAAGTCTCTCCGTTGTGGTTGAGTAAAAATCACCACCATGACGATAATCAATCAAGAAGGAAAGAGACAGACCTTTATAAGAAAAGGTATTAGATACACCCAGGGTAAAGTCAGGATTTGGATCGCCTATGATTCCGAAACCATTGTTATTTAAGGTTGGGAATAAAGCACCAGTGGCCGGGTCTATGAGATAGTTGCCAGACTCATCCCGGGCAGTGACGGTACCATATAATGCTCCGTAGGGCTGACCAACTTCCAGAACTGGTCTGATGCCCCCTCCAAAGAGGTTACGAATATTGATCCGGTCTACACCTTCTTTGAGTTCAAGTACTTCGCTTTCATTCTTTGTAAAGTTGGTATAGATGTCCCAGGTCAATCCATTCTTTAATTTTATGGGTACCAACCTTAGACCAAGTTCAATCCCCTGATTTTGCAGATTACCAAAGTTTGTCGTTAATTGTTCGAAGCCGGTAGCACTTGGTACCGAAATATTGGCGATTTGATCGGTGGAATTCCTTTTGTAGACCGTCAGATCTAAATCGATTCTGCCATAGAAAAATTCCAATCTGGTTCCCAGTTCGATTTCTGTGGTAAACTCAGGAGTCAAACGACTATCGGCGGCGACATTACCTTGCGTAATTCCAGGCTGGCCATTAAAGGGAAAGTCATTTTCTGCCGTAGAGCCGATTACATTGGTATTGGCCCCGAGATTTACATTGAAAATATTATTTAAAGAGTAGACCGGAGCGTCATTACCTACCCGGGCCCAACTTGCTCTAAGTTTAGCATTGGTAAGGACGCTGCTTTGAATCTTTAGCGCCTCCGTCAGGACTGCTGATAGAGAGAAACTGGGATAAAAATAGCTTCGACTATCCGCAGGAAGTGTTGATGACCAGTCATTTCGACCCGTCGTATTAAGAAACAAATAATCGTTGTAGCCAAAAGTCAAATCATAGAAAGCCCCGATCAAACGCCTCTTGGAGAAGGTACCTCCATTGGGAACTAGCGTATTGGTATTATCAATATCAAAAATACCCGGGCTAATTATCTGCGTACCCAACACCGACTGCCGGTCAATGGTGCGTTGATTAAGATTATGCCCAACTGTGGCTCTCAGGCTGAAGGCGTCAGAAAGATTATCATCAAAAGATAGCAAGAGGTTAGATTCTATCTCTTCAAAACTAATGTCGTCATCAACGATCGCTCCGGCACGGCTATAACCTATCGAACCTTTGTCCCAAACCAATTGACGGTTGGTCGTATATTGATTCGTACCAATGGCATAGGTAATATTGATATTCTTTGTAATATCATATCCCAAACTGAGTTTGGCACCAATCCGGTCATTGCGCTCATCCAGACCGTTATGCTTCCATGACCATAAAGGATGATCGATGGCATTTGTATTAAAGAACACACTGTACCCGTTGGATGGATTTTCAAAAGGTAGATCGGTGTTCCAGGTTCTTCCAAGCCAAAGTGTCCGGGCAAAAGAAGAAGCGGCATCCGGTGCGGAAGCTCCGTTTTCACCAAAGAATGGACCAGTTGTATTACTACGGGTATAAGTAAGGTTTCCATTCAAGGTCAAACCATTAGCCAACCGGCCACTTGATCCAACACTGACTGAGGTTCGATCAAAACCGGAATAAGGAATATATCCTTCCTGATCCAGATGAGAAAAGGTAGCCGCGATTCTTGCATTTTCTCCCCCTGAACTAATAGACACCGAATTTTCAACGACATGCCCATTCTGAAAAAGATTCTTTACATTATTCGGTTGAGCTTCGTAAGGAGACCATGCCGGCAAGTCAGGAAATGCCGCTCGATAATTCGGCCAGGTAGGAAATGAATCCAGGCTGGAAAATGCCGGTCCCCAGGATCCATTTGCATTAGAATAGAGGAAATCTGCTCCATTACCATAAGTATTTTGGTAATCAGGTAATCCGGTAATCTGTTCCACTGAGTACGATGAAGATAAGGTCACTTCTGTGCCTTTCTGTCCAGCCTTACTGGTACCCGTTTTCGTAGTGATTACAATTACCCCATTGGAGGCTCTTGATCCGTATAAAGCGGCAGCAGCTGCCCCCTTTAAGACCGAAATGTTTTCAATGTTGTTGGGGTCAATATTGGCTATGGGAGTACCGTATGCCGCACCACCAGTCAGCTGATTTGTACTGCTATACTGGGTATTGTCATACGGGATGCCATCAATAACAAACAAAGGCTCATTATTTCCTAAAAATGAAGAACCTCCCCTAATAACAATTCTGGTGGCACTACCCGGTGCTCCTGAAGACCCTGTAATCTGTAATCCGGGAACTTTTCCGGATAGCGATCGCAGAACATCCGGTTCCGCTTTTTGCTGCACCTTATCGCCTTTTACTTCTTCTACCGCATATCCTACAGCCCGGTTCTGACGCTGGATACCCAGGGCGGTAACCACCGCTTCCGATAGCGTGAGACCTTCGCTAAGGGTAACATCCATAATATTGGAAACTCCGATGTTAATCTCCTGCGTGGTGAATCCAGTATAACTATATACCAGAACTTTAGCACCATCAGGGATACTAATCTCATAGGTACCATCAATATCGGAAGCCGTACCGACCGTGGTACCTTTTACAATAATGTTGGCACCGATCAAGGGACTTCCATCCGAGTCTGTGATGGTACCGGTCACGGTGCGTTGCTGAGCCATAGCTGATGCCATACTCAACACGCACACGACAAGTACGTGAACGTATCGTTTCATACAATAAGCTTTTAGATTTAGAATAATTAAGTTCGGAGAGCTCTTTCTTCCTCACCTGTGAAAGCACAGGAAAGTCACTTCATATACGGCTGGCCTCTCTGGTAAGCTGTTATCAAATTCTTAATATGATGTGCAGTCACTTGTTCTTGATGTGAATGCTGTGTTTTATGCTGCGAATGAGCACTTTCTAAATTAATAGAAAATAATATCTATATCTAATTGATTATCAAATAATTATACAGCATATTTAATAAACACATCCTCTTGATTATTTTTTGCCACCAAAATATCAGATGACCAAAAACTGCTGTGAGTATCTCTATAATATGGTTATCTTGTATTTATAACATTAAAAATCGACAGGTATGGAAAGTCTTTTACCGATTATCATTCAACTCATTAGTGGTGCAGCTGGTGGCAATATTGCAGGATCACTGATGAAAAATTTATCATTAGGAACAGTTGGTAATTCAATTGCTGGCATCTTGGGTGGTGGCCTGGGTGGACAGATACTTAGCATGCTGGGTATGGCAGGTGGTGCTGACGCTGGTCTGGATATCGGAAGCATCATCAGTAGTATTGCCGGTGGAGGTGTAGGTGGAGGAGCATTAATGGCTATTATTGGGCTGGTCAAAAATATGATGTCCAAATAATACTGGAGGTGGAAGTAATGATCCTTAAAAATCGTTGCAGTCTCTGTGTGATACTTCCCTATTGAATGCAAAATTTACCATCTTCGTCATTGGTTCTTAACCGAGCGAATTGATGGATAAAATTCTTATCACTGGAGGTGCTGGTTTTGTTGGAGCTAATCTGGCGATTTTTCTTCGTAAGGAATTTCCCGGATGCAGGATCATTGCTTTGGATAATCTGAGCCGGCCAGGTTCGGATCTAAATTTAAATAGACTCAAGGCATTCTCCGTGGATTTCGTGCGGGGAGATGTGCGAAACCCTGAAGATTTTGTCCGGTTTGAAGATATCGATTTAATTATTGATGCTGCTGCCGAACCTTCCGTGCTCGCGGGCATAAAGGAAGGTCCTAAGGAGTTAATTGATATTAACTTTGGGGGAACGATCAATTGTCTAGAACTGGCACGAAAGCAAAATAGTAAATTTATCTTCCTTTCGACCAATCGAGTCTTCGCGTATCCGGCCCTAAATGATATTACGTTTATTGAAGATGAAAACCGTTATGAATATGATCCGACGACTCCCTATTATCAACAGGGGATCAATGAGACTTTTACCTCTAATGGATTAAAGTCTTTTTATGGTGCCTCAAAATTAGCCTCCGAATTATTAATTCAGGAATATGCCTATCAATTTAATATCCCTGCTATTGTCAATCGATGTGGAGTCATAGCAGGTCCCTGGCAGATGGGCAAAGTTGATCAGGGTTTTTTTGCCTGGTGGGTAGCCGCTCACTATTTCGATATACCTTTAAATTATATAGGTTTTGGGGGTATGGGAAAGCAAGTGCGCGATGTACTGCATATTGAAGATTTATGCAGGTTAATAAAATTGCAGATTGCAGATGGATTTCATCTCAATTACGAATATTCGAATGTCGGAGGAGGTTGGAAAAATTCCATTTCACTCAAAGAACTGTCTGATTTGACATCCAAAATTACCGGTAAGACCACCATGCTTAATAGTATTGCCGAAACCCGGCCCGTGGATGTCCGGATATACTATACCGACAATCATAAAATCGGGGAAAAATATGCCTGGACTCCTACCAAATCCATTCAAGACACTTTAAATGACGTTTTCTACTGGATCCAAGAAAACGAATCCATTGCACAAAAAATTTTTCTTCCTTGAAACTGAGCATTGTCATACCTGCCCACAATGAAGCAGAATCTTTACCGCAAACCATTAGCTCGCTTCATGCACAGCTACAAGTAAATAATATCGAGCATGAGATCCTGGTGATTAATGATCATTCGACCGATAAAAGTCAACAGATAATAGCCAACCTCCAGCAAACGATTAAAAATTTAGTCTGCTTCGAAAATGAGGCTGCCCCCGGGTACGGCATGGCAGTGCGATATGGCCTGGAAAAATTTAGTGGCGATTGTGTCGCGATCATGATGGCAGACCAATCTGATGATCCAGAAGACCTGGTACGTTTTTTCAGAAAGATGGAAGGTGAGCAATTGGACTGTGTCTTTGGTAGCCGTTTTATGAAAGGCGGACAAGTGGATAATTATCCAAAAGTAAAATTGATGCTCAACCGGTTTGCCAATTATCTGGTAAAATGGGTATTTCGATTGTCTTACAATGATTGCACCAATGCATTTAAACTATATAAACGTGAGACTATCGAAGGAATTAAACCCTTACTATCACCGCATTTTAACCTGACGCTGGAGATGCCGCTTAAAGCTATCGTTAGGGGTTATTCATATACGGTTTTACCCAATAAATGGACAAACCGTCGACATGGAAAATCTAATCTGCGAATCAAAGAAATGGGCAGTCGTTATTTCTTTATTTTCCTTTACTGTTTAATAGAAAAATATTTCAGTAAAGGAGATTATCGAAAGGAATAGAAGTAATACAAGTAAACCTAAACGGGTATGATTTTTCATTGCGCTGTCCATCAAAATATTTCTAGATTTAAAAGATCTTTAAGTGGTGACAATTAATGACTACCAATAGCCTCCTCTTTAAAAAGAATATTTTCCGAATAATTGAGTACCTTAAGTACACCTGGATTCATACAGTACTGATCTTTTTCACGCTACTATCAACCACGAACTTGTCCGGGCAGATCGTAGACACATTGCCCGACCTCACTTTAGAAACCATCACCGTA
>JAGQWV010000584.1 GCA_020437045.1 Saprospiraceae bacterium
AAAAAGGATTGCTCCGCCAATTTGCTATCGATGAGAAGGGGAAAGAACACATTATCCAGTTTGCACCTGAAAATTGGTTTGTGAGCGACCGGGACAGCGTGTACTTTAAAGAACCCTCCCAATATTTTATTCAGACTTTGGAGAATAGCAGTATTGTATTAATTGACGATAATTTTCTAAATAATTTATCTCAAAAGGTGCCAGCGTTTGTTGATTTTAATACCCGTTTATTGCATAATCACATTCGCCATTTGCAAAACCGGATCAATTTATTGTTGTCTGCTTCGGCGGAAAGCCGGTATCTGGATTTTATCAAAATATATCCGGATATACTTCTACGGGTGCCTCAGACAATGGTAGCTGCCTACCTTGGGATCACTCCTGAAAGCCTGAGCCGGGTCCGCAAAAATCTGGCCCAAAAGAACTTTCAGAAATGATCTTCTTACCATAGATCAATGACTGTCTGTTTTACACAGCTTAATTTTGTGTAAAAAAAAGGAGTACATATGAACATTAAGAAGGTGGAAATGATTGCAACTCCCCGGGAGCCTCATTTTGTGGGAGATGGTTTTAGGGTACATAATTACATACCTAGCTATCCACGCATGGATATGATACGGATGGATCCTTTTATCATGTTAGATTACAATGCCCGTTATCACTTTCCGGGCAGTGAGTATCCAAAAGGTGTTGGTGTACATCCGCACCGGGGTTTTGAAACAGTTACTATTGCCTACAAAGGTCGCATTGAGCACCGGGACAGTGGCGGTGGTGGGGGCATCATCGGTGAGGGCGATGTCCAATGGATGACTGCCGCAAGCGGTGTATTGCACAAGGAGTTTCACGAAGCGGAGTGGAGTAAAGGCGGTGGTGATTTTCAAATGGTACAACTTTGGGTCAATCTGCCGGCTAAATTCAAGATGACAGAACCGAAATATCAGGCGATCAGTCATACAGAGATGGTCACTGCCGATCTAGGGTCTAATGGGTTGGTTGAAGTAATTGCCGGATCCTTTAGAGGACTACAAGGACCAGCAAATACTTTTACCCCAGTACATCTGATGAATGCTATGTTGAGACCCGGAGGTAAGGTTGATTTTAGTTTTCCCGAAAATTTTGCCACCGGAGCCTTAATCATTGAAGGAAAGGTAAAAGTGAATGGAAGTGAGGTGGCCGATATCGATCAATTCGTACTTTTTGAAAAAACCGGGACTACTTTAATATTGGAAGCTATGGCTGAGTCGAAAGTACTAATCCTCAGTGGAGAACCGCTTCTCGAACCCATCGCTGCTCATGGTCCGTTTGTGATGAATACCAGAGAAGAACTTCAAAAAGCTTATATGGACTTTAATACCGGAAAATTTGGATATTTAGAATAAACTGTTGAGAAGTCATCGTTGTTATATGCGATGACTTCTTTGATTTACTTCGGAAAATTTGACAGCTGTGAAATTCCAGAAAAATTTGATGCAATTTTGCGGTGACAAATAGCCATTTATTTGAAATAGGTATTTATTAACCAAAAAATTATGGAATCGTACGATACTTTAATCGAAGCTATTCAAGCCCTCAAGAAACAAGGATATGTGGAGGACTTTAATTTGAGACAGAATTGTCTCGAATGCCGAAACGGTGATTTTCAGATATTTCATAATGAATTTGAAATCGATAAATATTTTCGATTTGAAGGTGAATCGAGTCCTGATGATTCTTCCATTCTCTATGCTATTTCTTCAGAGAAATATAAGTTGAAGGGGCTTTTAGTGAATGCTTATAGTATCTATTCTGAAGAGATCACGGATGAAATGCTGGCAAAATTGAAATAAAGTAGAAAATAATCATTATATGTCTACCTGGATCGCTTTGATAAGAGGTATCAATGTAGGAGGAAAAAATAGGGTCTCCATGAAAGAACTGGTTGGCATTATGGAGAGCCATGATTTTGCCAATGTCAGGTTTTATATACAGAGTGGTAATATTGTATTTGATTCTGCTGTCCAGCCTGATGATACCCTATGCCAGCTAATTGAAAAACATTTCGGTTTTCGACCCGCAGTATTTATTTTGTCTCCATCGACTTTTCGAAATGCAATAAAGAATAATCCTTTCACCGCGACTGAAGGCAAACAAATTCACTTCTATTTCTGTGACACAGAACCAGAGTATATTGATTACGAATTAATGGATTCATTGAAAACGGCTTCTGAGCGATATTTTTATACAGACAAAGTTTTTTATTTCTTTGCTCCTGAAGGCATTGGTCGATCAAAGTTGGCCGAAAGGATACCCAAGGCATTTAAAGGTGTGAGCCTGACGGCCAGAAATCTAAATACGATCTATAAAATCTCCGAAATGCTGGAATAGGGTTCCAAATAGATAATTTAATCATAGTGAGCTCGTCCTTTTTCACGGTGACTGCGGGCATATATTTTATAAATACCTGGAGATGGATCCATTAGCTTTTGGGTATTGATCCAATGGTCTTATCTTTAGCATACAACATTACCGGATGAAAAAAGCAGTCTTGGAAGCAAATAATCGATATCGGGTGTATAAAAGGCAATTTTTCTACTTTTTTCTATCCTTGCTGTGCCTGAGTATTAATATGGCAGCTGGACAGGGGGAAGTTCGCGATAGTATGCTGCCTGATCCAACCGACCTGACTTTGCTTTGGTCGCGCCTGGATCTGAGCACAACTCCCTTAAGAAAGGTAAATCCCAAGAATCGACAGGCTGCGAGAAAATTATTGGAATATTTCCGAACCCGTCAAAATGTGCACCATCCGGTGAAAAGAAGTGTCGAGATGAGCGATGATCAGACGGAAGTATCTGCTGCTGATGTACAAATGGCTAATCAGGCTTTAGAGCATGTTTTTGTCGGTCAACCGGCGTATCCTCCTCATTTCTGTGGAAAAGATATAGACTGGAGTACTAATCCGGTAGCTGACAAAGAATGGGTATGGCAACTCAACCGGATGACCTTTTGGAATGCTGTGGCCAGGGTATATCGCCAGACTCATGAAGAAAAGTATGCTAAAGCCTGGTCAGAACAAATGATCGATTGGGTAACGAAAAATCCTAATGATGATCAACACCAGTATGCCTGGAGATCGATTGAAACAGGTATTCGTGGTTATCAATGGATGAGCTTGTACCAATATTTTGTCGATGCTCCCTCGTTTACGCCAGAGACACTCGTGACATTTCTGAATAGTTGCTATGATCACGCCAGTTTTTTGATGACCAAATATCGCACAGGAAGCAACTGGGGATTGATGGAAGCAGAAGGTCTTGGATTTATTGCCATAATGTTTCCTGAGTTTCGTGATGCAGCGTCCTGGAGAAAGGAGTCTTTTCGACGATTGAATGCAGAGATTGATTTGCAGGTTTATCCGGACGGCCATCAGCGTGAATTGGCGATTGGATATCATATTGGTTGCATACACTGGTTTGACCGGACTTATGAGTTAGCCCTGATGAATGGATACAAGGATGCCTTTCCTCCATCGTATAGTCAAAAAATTGAAAAAATGTGTGAGGTCCCCATGAAACTGGGATTGCCCGACGGAACGAATGTCCAGTTTGGTGATGCCTGGGAGGGAAGTCCCGGACAATATCGAGACCGATTTCTTACCTGGTCGAAAATGTACGATCGGCCCGATTTTCTCTTTCTGGCCACAGAAGGAAGAGAAGGTGTGCCTCCAGACTCGACAGCATATGCGCTGGAAGAAAGCGGTCTGTATTCAATGCGTAGTGGCTGGAAAGATGATGCTATCTGTTTGGTATTAAAATGTGGACCCGATGGAGGAGGACATTGTCAACCCGATAACGGAACGTTTGATCTTTATGCCGGAGGGGTGAATTTGATGCCGGATGGTGGTAGTTACATTTATAGCGGAAATCCGGAGGGCAGAGCCTGGTTTCGACAGACCAAAGTGCATCAGACCCTCACGTTAAACAATGAGAACAGCGACTATCAGCCAACCTTGAAATTGTGGAAGCCTGATGAGACACTGGATGTGTTGGTGGTAGAAAATCAAAGCTATACCGGATTAAATCATCGCCGGGCGGTTTTTTTTGTAGACAAAAAGTATTTCGTCATTGTAGATCAGGCTAACGGTGTGGATACGGGATGGGTAGATCTGCATTTTCAATTAGCTCCTGGAGAGGCTATTTTCGATACCAGTCATATGCAGGTGCGTTCGGCTTTACCGGATAGCTGGAATGTCCTGGTTTCCGCCGAGACGAAAGACAACCTCAGACTTGAAGAGGAGGAAGGTCAGGTATCATTCAAATATACCATAAAAGAACCTCGACCGGCCTTCCGGTTTCGTAAAAAGAAGGTCGATGCAACTCCAGTTACTTTTGTGACCTTGGTTGTACCTTTTGAGAAAAAGGTCCCTAACTTTTCGGTCTCCGGGGCAGACGAAATTCTCGACGGGAATCGCATTCTTCTGACCATCCGGGAAGGAACTTCCACTCGAACAATCGGTTATGATCTGAGCTCCCAGAAAGTGCTAAATAATTGATTTTAAAATTGGCGATTTAATGCCGTTAAGTTAGGGAGTTTGTAATGTTGTCACTATAAGAGAGCGCGCAAGATCTACATCTTCCGGCTCGGAAAAGAACGCTGGATTTTTTCGATTGAAGAATTAACGATAACGGTAAAAGGTAAAATGGGTGAAAAGTTTGTCATAATCGCGGATTTGGGGATTAAGGATAATTCCGTTAATTCCGAAAATTCTGATTCTGACCACTGGAGACTGACCACTGACTACTGAATCCTAACCACTGACTACTAAATCCTGACCACTGACTACTAAATGCTTTTCTGTCAGAATTAGGATTATAGGATTAAATGATTCTGGGATATGCGAGTTCTATTAATTCCGTTAATTCCGAAAATTCTGATTCTGACCACTGACTACTGACTACTGAATCCTGACCACTGACTACTGATTCTGACCACTGACTACTGAATCCTGCCCGCTGACCCCTGCATGCTTTTCTGTCAGAATCGGAGATTTTAGGGATTAATATTATTTATGAGTTATGATTTTGGATATGCGCTTTTTCGATTTCGATTTAGTTTTTCCGGTACATTAAATGATCATATTGGTCGAGCATCCGGTCGACTGAAAATTCTTCTCTGGTAGTAAGAATACTGGAGCGCATCATTTCGATCCACTTCTTTCGATCATCGTAATAAGTGGGTATAACTTTCTGCAGTAACACGGTATAAAGTGCTTTTCGATCCTGATCATCTTGTTCCGCTTCTGTGGGTGGTACCGACTCATCACCAATTTGCCATCCATTAATGCCATCCTGGCAAGCTTCCGGCCACCAACCATCCAGAATACTCAAGTTCAGGACTCCATTCATAGATGCCTTCATACCGGAGGTTCCGCTGGCTTCTTTAGGACGTCTGGGATTATTTAACCAAACATCGGCTCCTCTGGTAAGTAAGGCACCAATCTCCATGTCGTAGTTTTCAAGAAATACGACACTATTCGGATATTTTTTTTGCATGGAGGCAAGCTTTTGTACAATTAATTTTCCGGTATCATCCAATGGATGACCCTTGCCGGAAAATACCAATTGTACTTTTCCGGATTTTAAGAGTGGTCCGATTATACGAAGGTTGCTAAAGATAAGGTCTGACCTTTTATAGGGTACAGCTCTTCGGGAAAAACCAATTAATAGTTTGTTCTTGTCCAGTTTTACACCCTTTCTCTTCTCGATAAAATTTATGAGCTTTTGTTTGTTTTGCTGGTGAGCTTTCCAAATAATGGAATCACTTTTATCAATAGCCTCCAACATTTTTGCATCAACCCAGGTGGGCACATGAATACCGTTGGTAATAGCAATAATTTCCGATCTGTCTTTTATATCCTTCCACATCTGATTAGCGGTGATGCCATGCAGTTGTGCCACAGCATTGGATATTTTTGATAATCGCAGGGCACCCACCGTCATATTAAATGGTGATCCACCAAGTTTCTGCAACTGATTCCGTTTGAGATTGAGATTGGCCCCCATATACATGAGACGGTCAAGTGGATGAGATTCATTACCCTGAACGACTGGAGTATGCGTGGTAAAAACAATTTCTTTTTTAGTGGTTTGCCAGGCTGCTTCATAGGAAAGTCCGCGGTCCATTTTTTCCGACATTAATTCTATCCCGGCCAGCAGGGCATGACCTTCGTTAAAATGGTATATATCGACGGGAATTTTTAAAGCGCGCAACGCCCGGACTCCTCCAATTCCCAGAACCATTTCCTGAGCTATTCGCTCTTCTCCAAACCAGCCGTACAGCTGTCCGGTAATCCAGGGGTCTTCATTTTCAGGAAGATCGGTGTCGAGAAGGTAAAGATCAGCATTGCCGAATTGATTGCATTTCCACACCTTGCAAAATACCGGTCGTTTACGAATCATAACCTCTACAGTAATGCCGGTATCCTCCAGAAAATCGTAGTGGTAAATGGGATAAGTATCAACAGGAATCCCCTGGTCATTGAGTACCTGGGTCGTATATCCCTGCTTCCATTTAATACCGATTCCCACCAAAGGGTAAGCATTATCCTTTGCTCCCTTTAAATAATCACCGGCCAGAATACCCAGTCCGCCGGCATAGATATGAAAATCAGACTTTAAGCCATATTCCATACAGAAATAGGCTACCGTTGGTTGTTTTCTTCGTTTCATGCAGTAAAAATAGAGGATTTTTTTTCAGAACAAATTGGAAGTTCCCAGGCATTGATGCATTCTAAAATTTTGACTTGTGCAACCCAATATTGCTTGGAAATCTTCGATGCAACGTTTTTTTAATTTGGTTTGTAAACCGGTATAAAAGTCTTCAGTCAGTTACTCTCTGATGGAAATCTGAACTTTAGTAGTAAATTAGATAATAGATGTTCATTTTCTGAACTAGAAGAAAAGTGCAAATGCACAAACACAATCTTAATGCATGCAATTCGGAAGAAGCGTAAGAAATTTCATTTTATGTCAGTTTATTTTAATGATAATAACCATTGTTTTGGTCCGTGGAAATCCGGATTCGTTATGGATTAAATGGCAGGATCAAAATTTGGCTGACAGTGCACGGGCGGAAGCTTTTCTGGATTATGTATATGAGGATTATTTTTTATCAGATGCAGATAGTGCACTTATCTTATTTGATGAGCTGAATCATTTTGCACAGGAAAGAAATCTAGAAGGGATACGGGTGGAAATTTTGAAAGCAGTTGGGTATCTGTATTTCCGTACCGGTCGTTATGAGGAGGCTTTAGCAACATACGAGCAAGGCCTGGTGATTGCAGAACGGATTCATGATGATTTAGGGGCGGCTGATATTTTACTTCGAACGGGCTACATATACCATGACAATGAAGATTTAATTAAAGCTCTCAGTTATTATCAGAAAAGTCTAAAGATTTATCAACGGCTG
>JAGQWV010000585.1 GCA_020437045.1 Saprospiraceae bacterium
GATCAAGCAAAAAGCGAAAACCTACTACTAGGTATCTTAGTCTTGGTAAGTTTTTTTCATTTACCCACTAAAAATGAATAAGAACCATTTTATTTAATCCTTTCCACTTTTGATGGAGATAGGTCTGGATCCTTGCAGGGATCCACAATTACTTGCCAACTTACCTTCCTGTCAACAGTGCCACCACCGATAATAAAGTATCGTCGACGGACTTCTTCACGGATATACAGATTAGGATTGGATTGACCCACAGCCGTGATTTGATAGCTCACAATTGTATCCTTCTCATGGTAGGTCGCAGGTAGTCGAACCTTGGCATCACCGTTTTTGTCAAAAGTGGCGATACCTGCATAGGTCCTTCTCGTCGTATCCAGGGATTTCTTTTGTATTGACTCCAACCGTATGGGATTATCCGCATCTTTTATTTGTTTGCTGCCGGACCCAAGTAGTGCATCGAGGTTTCTCCAGGTAGCATTACCATAATCATCACTGACGAGTACCCGCCCCTCTTTTTCGGTGCCATCCTCTATTCGCAAGACCGAGCCATTAGAACTGGTTAGCGTCAATTCATCCAAACCAAAGGCAGGGATGGCGGACAAATCTTGAAGCTCCCGGGCGGCGACAGAGGTAATACCATAGGTCCAAATGATTTCATTGGATCCTTCTGTTAGGATAAGGGATTTTTTGGCCCAACTTTCATTATAAATTCGATGAGAGCTCTCACCAAGAATCCCGAAAGTGGCTGTGTGAGAAGGACTTTTGTAGGTGTAAAACGAAAAAATCCATTCACCTGGAGGGACAATTATTTCTAAATTAAAAGTAAATACTCCAGTTGTAGGTGTGAGTCCGATTAGAGAATAATCACCACTATAGACATTGTTCGAACTAATTTCCCAACTATCTTTAGTGTTGGCTGTCAATGGTTCTAACAATTGTTTTTCAAAACCATGATAGAAGGAGGTTGTTTTTGTTCCTTCCAGATAAAGTTGAGGCTGTTGGGAAAATAGAAATTCGGAGAAAAGGGTAAGTAGGAAGATGGTTGATGATTTCATATGCAGGTTTTTGACGTGTAGGAATAAATCACCAGCAAGTTGCTAATTAACCTATGACCACCTTTTCACAGATGTTTCATATTACTGTACAAATGATGCGGAGACCGGGGATTTTAAATAAATATGACGATCAGGGTGATCTTGATGGCGTTGAAAGGATCGAAGTTCAGATTCTGAACATGGCATCTTCAATCATCAGGCAAAGCATATGTCCGAACAAGATGTGGATTTCCTGAATTCTAGGGGTATGGGCTGAGGGTGCTTTCAGGCAGAAATCTGCCTGGTTTTGCAGCTCGTTTTCCCGAATTCCGGTAAAAGCTACGGTGACCATTTCCTGCTTTCTGGCCGTGGCAAAAGCTTTCAGAATATTGGGGGATTTACCGGAAGTCGAAAGTCCAATGAGCACATCGCCTTCCCTTCCCTTGGCCAAAATAGCTCTTGAATAAACTTCAGAAAAGTCGTAATCATTAGCCACCGCCGTCAGATAGGAAGTATTTACATGGAGTGCTTCGACATCAAGGGGATCCCGGTCCAGTAAGTATCTACCGGACAACTCCGCGGCAATATGTTGGGCGTCGGCAGCACTACCACCGTTGCCGCAAAGGAGAACTTTACCCCCTCCCCGCAGGGATTTAATACATTCGAGGGCGATGCGATGTAATACCGGGATCCACTTCGCATCACTGTGTAAGGTTTGAATAACCTCCAGATGCTCATTTAATTCGCTTTTAATTTTCTCTTGCAAGTCAATGCGGTTGAAGATATTAAGAGATGGACTGTTCGAACGATTCTTTCTTAATTAATCCGGTTGTTTCGGTCACATGATATTGATTGCGGGTACTGGAATTTCTTGCCACTAGTTCGGCGAGAAATCCGGTCAGAAATAGCTGGCTACCAATAATGAGTGCCACGATACCGAAGTAAAATAATGGCCGGTCACTGATACCGGTTTTGTCCCACCAGATTTTGGATATCGACAAATAAGCAAGAATAAGAAAACCGATAGAGAACATAAAGGTGCCAATGGCTCCAAAAAAATGCATGGGTCTCTTGGCAAATTTACCGACCACCATGATAGAAAGCAGGTCGAGAGGTCCATTAATAAACCGGGAGAGCCCAAACTTGGAGCTGCCATACTTACGTGCCTGGTGACTCACTACTTTTTCACCAATGCTGCCAAATCCACTCCATTTGGCCATGACCGGCAGGTAGCGGTGCATTTCGCCATAGACTTCGATACTCTTAACGACAGGCTTTCGATAGGCTTTTAGACCACAATTGAAATCGTTTAGTTTTATGCCGCTCATCTTACGTAAGACAGCATTGTAGAATTTTGTTGGGATCGTTTTAGACAGTGGGTCATAACGTTTCTTTTTCCAACCGCTCACCAGATCATAGCCCTCGTTTTTAATCATATCGACCATCGCCGGGATTTCCTCCGGATTATCTTGCAGGTCGGCATCCATAGTTACCACGATGTCACCTACCACCAGTTCAAATGCTTTTTGTAATGCGGCTGACTTGCCATAATTACGTTGAAAGCGCAACCCTTTAATCGCTGGAGATTCTTCGGAAAACTCCCGGATGATTTTCCAGGATTGGTCGGTACTGCCATCATCAATAAAGATAATTTCGTACGAATACCCGTTTTCATGCATCACTTTTTCGATCCATGATCTTAATTCGGGCAGGGATTCTGCTTCGTTGAGCAATGGTATGACTATAGATAAATCCATCATTTTCATTTATAAGTCTACCGGACGCCGGTCTTTCATGACCGCGGCAATGATGGCTGCAATGATAAAACCGGGGAAAATCAATGCAAAAGCAAAAGTCCAACTTGCCATTTTTAACCCAAAATCGAAATTCCGGTTCTGAATTTCTTCAGCGGCTGTTTCCACGCCTTCCTCTCCAAGTAAACCTCCCATTTTTTCGAGCATCTCCATAGTTATTTCTTTTTGGAGATCCATTAATTCAGGGGCAATAAAGTTAACTAGGATATAATAGAAAACGACATAGATGAAATTTGCTATCACAAAAGTCAAAAAAGCAGGTTTTAATGCATCACCGAAAGAGGTATAATCCAAAGTCTGCTTTTCAGCTTTAACAGACTGAACCATTAAGACGATAAATATAATGGTGGTGATATATGAAGGGAATCCAAATATCCATCTTGGATTTACCAGATAAAGTACCAGTACAAACAGTGCCGAACCGATACCGGCAATGATTCCGTTTTTGATTGCAGGATTTTCAAGAGACCACATGCTAGTTCGATATATGAATTAGATTAATAATATGTAAAGTTAGAATTTTTACGCTGAATCTTTGGATCCTTATCTTATTATCCGATCGAATACCAAGCCTCAAAACAATTGTTTCATGTCTTTGTTTACTACGCCCAAGATTTTCCCGGGCAATTCCTGTCCGAGAAAAGGATTGTTCTTGCAAAGCGATGCAAAATCATGCAGGGCATAGGTGGTATTCAATCCTGGATGGAAAATCGTCATCTCTGCATGATTGCCCCTCTCAATGGAGGGTATTTCCATCTTCAGCATTTTCCGGTTGTTGATAGCCAGCGACTCCACAATTTTGGTGATATTTCGATTTCGTCCAAAGGCTTTGGCGATACAACCAAACGCTGTTTCCAGGCTACTGATCCCAAAGCTGGCATAGGGAAATTCTACCTTTTTCAGTTCGATATCTACCGGTCGATGATTGGTGGTGATGATATCGATAATGCCATCTTTTACAGCAGTAATTAATGCCTGGCGATTTTCTTCGGAACGCAATGGAGGCAATACCTTATAGTTGACATCGAAATCGGCAATACGCTCAACGTTTGCTTCTAGATTGAGTGCGGGTACGGAGCAGGTAATCTGTAAACCTTCCTCTTTGGCCTGGGCAATCAGGGGAATACATTCTTTCGAACTTATGTTAAGGACATGCAGACGCGAACCACTGTATCTCAACAAATCAATATCTCTTTTTAGCATCATCACTTCGGTCATATCCGGTAGGCCCGGTACCCCCAATGAGACACTTACGGGACCTTCATGGATCTGTCCTTCCGGACTCACTCCGGATTGATGCGGATGATTGATGACTAATCCATCAACTACTTTCACATATTCCAATGCCCGGAGAAGAACTCCTGCATTTTGCACGGATTTCTTTCCATCCGTAAATGCTACAGCACCGGCATAGTGCATGTCTAAGATTTCCGCCATTTCCGCACCGGCACAATCATGAGTAATGGCTCCCAGAGGCAGGATATTCGTGAGGAGCTCCGCCGAATTCTTAAGAATGAAAGATATCTCTGACTTAGAATGTAGTGCTGGCAAGGTATTGGGCAAGACGGCTACAGAAGTAAATCCACCCCGGGAGGCAGCTCTGGAGAGTGATGCGAGTGTTTCTTCATGTTCCAATCCTGGTTCTCCCACATAGGCCCCCAGGTCGAGCCATCCCGGGGACACGCAGGTGCCTTCCATTTTGATGGTCTCTA
>JAGQWV010000586.1 GCA_020437045.1 Saprospiraceae bacterium
GACACACGCCCCTGAAACGTGCGTGTCTACCAATTCCACCACTGCGGCAAAGGGATTGCAAGTTTACAAAAATAATCTCGCTGACTGTTGGAAAATTTAAGGGAGTCACTATTTCTTGAAATGCTAGATTCAGAAAGTGGAAAAATTTTCGAAATTATTTGTAACGATTTCTTTGTGAGGGCATCCAATGGGGAAACAGATTTTTAATGTGCAGAATTGCGATTAAAGCCGGTATTTTATTTCTCGCTGTTCTCTACATTGCCTGTGTACAACGAGAGACAAGTCTCTCTCAATTGGAATTCATTGCCCTGCAGGAAATGCATTTGAACTGTGCGTTGAAGAATTTGAGAGACAGCATTGACCGGGAATGGACTTTTTTTATTTACAAGTTATCAAACAACCTACCTTCGAATATGACAGATGATGAGCGAAGGAATATGTTGCAGTTGAAAAACGGCCCATTGATTCGAATGTTTGAGAGCTTTGCAAATCTGGACACCACTATTAAGCGGTCTCTAGCAGAAATGGAACATAAGGATCTTTTGATGACCGCTTCTATAAGTCGGGTGAGGTCTGAATTGAATAGTGTGGAGGAGGCCAGGAGGAAAATCATGAGCAGAATAGCTTCTGAGGAACCGAAAAAAATAGGGGATGCAAGAAGAATCTATCGTGATGTCCTAAAAAAAAGTTGTGTATAGAATTACAAAGAACACTTCATGAACATAAAAATTATTTATCCCTTACTAGTAATTGTCACAGTATTTTGGTTCGGCTGCCAAAAAGATGAGGTAGTATTCGAAGATCCGAAACCATCTAGAGATTATCCACGAAAAGTACCGCTGCTCTGGAATCAGTTGTACCTAAAGATAGAACGGTTTACACCGGGTTATAAACCACCGGTATCTGCCCGGAATATGGCTTATATTAATCTAAGCGCGTATGAGGCTGTTGTACCTGGAAGTGCTTTTAAATACAAGTCGATGGCATCGAAAATGGAAGGGTTTGTACCCGTCGAGATAGATGATCATTTAAGCTATAATTGGGAGGTATGTGCTCAGGCTGCTTATGAAAAAGCATTTGAACTATTTTTTCCTACCGCTCCGGCAGAACAACAATTTCAGATGTTGGAGATAGGTCATCAACTCCGGACCGAATTGGAATTGGGAGTCAACCCCAGCGAATTTGAAAGGTCATATGAGTATGGTCAACGCGTGGCAGAGGCGATCTATCAGTGGTCTATGACGGATACCTGGGGCCATGAAGGCTATCTTAGAAATATTGATGGGTATTACTTTCCACCGGAAGGGACTGGTAATTGGAAGCCTACTTATCCTGACTTTGCACCTGCCCTGCTTCCGCATTGGGGTAAGGTCAGGACCTTTTCGGCATCAAATGAAGAGACCGTTGCCGATCCTCCCGCCTTTGATACCAACGAAGGATCCCAATTAAATAGGGAAGCCAGGATTACTTATGATTGGGTAAACAAGATCAAGGCCGGACAGGATGAAGAATCTTACT
>JAGQWV010000587.1 GCA_020437045.1 Saprospiraceae bacterium
CGTTCTACGAGGTATTCCATAATTTTATCCTGTGAAATACGTTCCTGATTCATGGAATCGCGTTCGCGAACGGTAACCGTGCCATTTTCCAGCGTTTCGGAATCAACGGTGATACAATAGGGTGTGCCGATTTCATCCTGACGGCGATAACGGCGACCAACCGCGGCTGATTCATCATAAAAAACCCGGAAGTGTTTGCGCAGCCCATCCACAATATTGTGGGCGATTTCCGGCATACCGTCTTTTTTCACGAGGGGGAAAACGGCGGCTTTCATTGGCGCGATGGTCGGTTTGAAGCGCAGCACCACACGATCTTCTTCTTCGGCATATGCATCTGCCAGCGCGGTTAAAATTTGGCGATCGACGCCGGTGGATGTTTCCACCACGTACGGAATGAATTTCTCGCGGGTTTGATCATCAAAATACAGCAGGTTTTTACCGGAAAATTCCTGATGACGTCCCAAATCGTAATCGGTGCGGTTGTGGATACCTTCCAGCTCGCTCCAGCCGAACGGGAATTCGTACTGAATATCGAACGCGGCTTTGGCGTAGTGTGCCAGTTCGTCCGGTCCGTGTTCTTTAAAGCGCAATTTTTCTTTGCGGATGCCCACGCGATCGTACCATTCCAGCCGGCGGGCTTTCCAGTATTCGAACCAATCGTCATCGCTGCCGGGTGCGACAAAATATTGCATTTCCATTTGCTCAAATTCGCGCATTCTGAACACAAACTGTCTGGCAACGATTTCATTTCTAAAGGCTTTACCGATTTGGGCAATTCCAAATGGTATTTTCATTCTAGCCGTTTTTTGCACATTTAAGAAGTTGACAAAAATACCTTGTGCTGTTTCCGGACGGAGATAAAGATCGGAAGCATCTTCTGCTAAAGCCCCTAATTTAGTGCCGAACATTAAATTGAACTGCCGCACTTCCGTCCAGTTTTTACTGCCGCTGATAGGACAAGCAATTTCCAGTTCAATAATCAAATCTCTAAATACAGTAAGATCGTCGCTTTCTAATGCAGTCACTAGTTTTTGTTGTACTTCCTCCATTTTGGCCGCATTTCGCAACACATTCGGATTGGTTCTTCTGAATTCTGCTTCATCGAAGGCATCTCCAAATCGTTTTTGACCTTTGGCTACTTCTTTATCAATTTTAGCTTCAATTTTGGCAATGTATTCTTCTACCAAAACATCTGCCCGATATCTTTTTTTGGAATCTTTATTGTCGATCATCGGATCGTTGAAACTATCAATATGTCCGGAGGCTTTCCAAGTAGTAGGATGCATGAAAATGGCAGCATCAATACCAACGATATTATCATGCATCTGAACCATAGCTTTCCACCAATAGTCCTTAATATTGTTTTTCAACGGAGCACCATAAGGGCCGTAATCGTACACCGCTCCCAAATTGCCGTATATTTCACTGGAAGGAAAAATAAATCCATATTCCTTGCAGTGCGAGATTATCTTACTTAAATTATTGTCTTCTGCCATAAGCGCAAAGATAGTAGCTCAACACAATTTGTTCTATTTTAAATGTTGAATTTTGATTACTATTTATTCAACCATCAATTCATCATCTGCTTTATAGTAGCTTTTTATGTAGTCGATCAGCAATCTTTTTGCATCTTGTAATTCTGCTTTATCTTCACTGTCATCGAGATAATAATAATCTGAATAAACATCCTCTAAATTCAGTCGCCCGGAACTGTCTAAAAGTCCGCCTGCGATGCCTAATACTTCTGAGTCGTAATATTCGTAGCTCATCAAATAGAAATAAAAGGTTTGCGGACCTTGCTCTGTATCAATCACCACCGTTTCTAAATATTTGAATTTGTCCGGAATATCATCATCGTAAGACATATATTCTCCCAATGCTAATTGAGCCAGATATTTATGCTCCATAACCTTTTTTGGAAGAAGGTCTGTACGATTGGTTTGGATCAATTCTTTCACAAAATAATAGGCATTGTAGCCATCTTGCAGAATGAGTTGTATGGTGCCTTTTCCAATTTTTACTCCTCTGGATATTTTATATAAACTAACATCCGATAAAAAATCCGGTTATTGGTGCGTATTG
>JAGQWV010000588.1 GCA_020437045.1 Saprospiraceae bacterium
ATGTTACGCATCACCTTAATTCCTTCGCCCATTGTGTAACCATCGGCAAGACCCGCACTTTCTGTTGCAGCGATATAGCGATTGTACCGGTACAATGCGGGTGGATTTGATTCCTCACTCAACTTTACCAGATTACTCATCTGGATAATTTCTCCCTCATTATTCCGGACATATAATTTACTGAGATCACTGGGTTCGTCGCGGTTTATCCTGCTTGCTTCACCAATGACTTCATATTGTTTACCATCCCGGATAAAGTATCCAAAACGTTGCCCTCCAAAATACAACTGTAGGGTCTCCGCAACATCGCGTACCGTGACACCGAGGCTAAGCGCTTTCTGTCGGTCTATTTCTACATGGAGTTCCGGTTTATTAAATTTGAGATCAAGGTCTGTTACCGAAAAAGCTGGATTCTGTTCGGCCAGTTCCATAAACTGGGGAATCACATCTTTTAATTTTTGAAAATTAGGAGCCTGAATAACAAATTGAATGGGTAATCCTCGCAAACTTCGACTGACGTTAATCGTCTGTTCCTGAGCTAAAAATGAACGGGCATAATTTAATTTGCTGATTTTAGGATATAATGATTTAACAATTTCATCCTGACTTCGCACCCGTTCTTCCGGTTCTACTAAGGAAAGAAAAACAAAGGCTGAATTTGCTGCCGTTGAAGCAGCAAATCCTGGGGATGTCACGGAGATGTATGCTTTTTTTTCGGAGAGTGCATCAAGAATTGATAATACATCCCGCACGTAGTGATCCATTACTTCATAAGAAGTCCCTTCCGGGGCGGTAGATATCACCCTAAAGCCGCTCTTGTCTTCCATTGGGGCCAGTTCGGTGGGTAACACTTTTGCTAACTGATAGATACCCACGATGATGATGGCAGTGATGATCCAGGCTAACCAACGCACCTTCATAAAGGCCTTCAAAGATCTATTATAGACATTCGTCAGGCCAACAAAAAAACCTTCTGTAAACCGGTATAATACGTTATGTCGTTCTCTATTTTTAAGAAACCGGGAAGACATCATGGGCGTCAGCGAAAGGGAGACAATACTCGAGATGACGACTGCTCCGGCAACGACAATACCAAATTCACGGAACAGTCTACCAGTCAGCCCTTGCAGAAATATAATGGGTAAGAAGACGGCAACCAGCGTGATAGTTGTAGCGATGATGGCGAAATAAATTTCTTTGGATCCAGCGTGAGCAGCTTCTATGGGATTCTCACCGTCCTCCACCCGTCGATAAATATTTTCCATCACTACGATGGCATCATCGACCACTAGACCAGTCGCCAATACAATTGCCAGTAGTGTTAATATATTGATGGAAAAGCCAAAAATATACATGATGAAAAAAGACCCAATTAAGGAGATGGGAATGGCCAGAATGGGTATGAGGGTAGTTCTCCAGTCACGGAGAAAAAGGAAGATGACCAACAAGACCAGACCGAAGGCAATAATGATTGTGTCTTCTACTTCTTCCACAGCTTTGCGAATGGATAAAGTCTGATCGAAGGCATAACCCAAAATAAGGTCTGGGGGAAGTTCTACTTTTATTTGCTCGACCCTTTTGTAGATTTCATCGGCGATTTCGATATAATTCGATCCTGGTAGCGGAGTGACGGCACATCCAACCATGGGTAAAATCCCATTACCCCTCAAGAGTGTTCTCAGATTCTGGGGTGAGTAGCTGACCTCAGCTATATCCTTTAATAACACCGTAACGCCGTCCATCTCTCTGACGACCATCTGGTCAAATTCATCCGGCGTATTCAAACGGCCAAAGGTTCGAATGGTCAATTCTGTTCGTTCGCCTTCAATCATTCCGGAGGGAAGTTCCAGGTTTTGCTGATTGAGGGCATTTCTGACATCGAGAGGAGTTAGGTTGTACGCAGATAATTTGGCAGGATCCATGCTGATCCTGATGGCATATTTTTTTTCCCCCCAAATATTAATACGCGAAACACCGGGTATGGTCTGTAATCTTTCCTTTACAACGTTTGTAGCGATTTCAGTAAGGCCCAACAAATCTCTTTTGTCACTTTGAATAGTCAGGGCTAGTAAAAATGTCGTAGCATCTGCTTTGGTGATAATGGGGGGTTCAGCATCGGGAGGAAGTAATCTTTGTGCTAGCCCAACCTTGTCCCTCACATCGTTTGCTGCTACTTCCAGGTCCACGCCGACATCAAATTCAACGGTTATCGTACTTCGCCCGTCCGTACTGGTCGACGTCAAACTGGACACACCGGCTATACCATTTAGACTTTCTTCGAGTGGTTCGGTAATTTGTGACTCAATCACATTGGAGTTAGCTCCCACATAGTTGGTACTAACGGTGATTACCGGAGGATCAACCGAGGGATAGTCACGAAGCCCAAGATAGGTGTAGCCGATCACCCCAAAAAGCATGATCGTAATCGAAATGACGGTGGCCAGTACCGGACGGTTTATACTTGTTGAAGCTAAAGACATGACTAATTAAGATGCGTATTGTAATCAATTACCTGGCCTGCTTGAACCGGCATATTCTGACTAATGGATAACAATCCACTCACGATAACGGTGTCACCCGGTTGAATTCCGGATATAATTTCTATCATTGTATTTTTGCGATCACCGGTAGCTACATTTCGTTCATCGACCTTTCCTTCCTTGATCACAAAAACCTTCTGCCCATCAATAACCGGAACCACCGCATCACTGGGCAGCATGATCGCATGTTCATTAACTCCGGTGATGACTTCCACCTTAGCAAAATTTCCGGGTTTTAGAGTCCCTGCCGGATTGGCACAACGAGCTCTTACTTTAAATGAGCGGGTGGAAGGTGTAATTTCCGTTGAGGTAGCATATATAGTCGCATCAAAAGGTTTTTCGAAGCCCACGATAGAAAAGGTAACCTTTTGCCCTACCTTGATTTGTTGCATAAATTTTTCTGGAATATCAAACTCCAGTTTTAAGGGATTTGTTTGTTGCAATTCTACAATAGACTGGCTAGGACTCACATAGGCGCCAAGACTTAAATTACGTAGACCGACAATGCCCGAAAAGGGAGCTCGAACTCCTGTCTTGGCAATTTGCACTTGTGTGATTTTAATGTCTGCCTGGATCTGCTCCCGGGCATTCTGCAGACGTTCGAATTCATCCTGAGGAATGGCATCGATTTTTCTCAATTCCTGGGCTCGCTCTTCCTCCCTGATAGCCATCGTTTCCTGAACTTTTTGCTTTGCTAATTGAGCCTTAAGTTCTTCATCATCAATTTTTGCCAGTAATGAACCTTCTTTTACATAGGAGGATTCGTTAAAATTAAGTTGAATGAGTTTTCCTGATCTGTCCGGAGCTATTTGTACCAATTCATTTGAAAGCAATGATCCGGTGGCATTGATAATGTTCTCCAATTTACTTTCTACGGCAACAAAAACATCAACAGTTATACCTTTGGACACCGGTGCAGGTGGCGAAGAGGCTGTTTCGTCAGGTTTATCCTTTGTTGAGCAACCTAAGCCAAGGATCACTATTATGGCAAATAGAATCACTGCCAGGGTTTTCGTTCGTTTCATATCGCGTTCATTTGGACCGGACCACCTTTTTTGAGTGATAGATTATATTACTCAGAATCGTCATACGATCTGATTACAAATATGCAGTTATCCTTACAGAAGAATGCATTAATTTTCATAACATGATATGTTAAACAGTATGCTTTATGCTGTTGTTTACCGATGAAACGAAAATGCCTAGACAGACAGAAGATTACGGAAAATAGTTCCGGTAATGATCTACTGGGTTGACGATCTAACGGGGGTTTGTGACTTCACTCAATGTATCCGCAAATGTCTTTATGGTCCGGTCAACATTTTTTAGTTTATCCAAACCAAATAAACCTACTCTAAAGGTCTGAAAGCTGGGTGGTTCATCACATTGCAGTGGTACCCCGGCCGCAATTTGCAGACCACATTCCTTAAATTTTTTCCCTGATTTGATGTCCGGATCATCGGTATAACTTACAACAACACCCGGAGCCTGATATCCTTCACCCGCGACGCTTTTAAAGCCAAAGGACTCAAGGAGAGTGCGTATTCCTCGACCAAGTTCTTCCTGTTTAAGTTTTGTCTCCTTCAACCCAAAATCTACTGTCTGCAACATCACATCCCGAAACGCTCTCAACGCATCTGTCGGCATCGTTGCATGGTATGCATGGCCTCCCTTTTCATAAGCTTCCATAATTTGGTGCCACTTTTTAAGGTCGCAGGCAAAACTGGTACTGGTAGTAGAAGGCAGCATTTCCATCGCCTTTGCACTGAGCATGACCAAGCCACTACTGGGAGGTCCACTCCATCCTTTCTGCGGGGCGCTGATCAGTACGTCCACACCAATCTTTTTCATATCAATCCAGATCGTGCCGGATGCGATGCAATCCAGGACAAATAAACCACCATATTCATGGACCGCTTCCGCAACCTGTCTCAAGTAATCTTCTGGTAATATCATCCCGGAAGAGGTCTCTACATGAGGGGCAAACACTAAATCCGGTTTGTCCTTTTTTATAGTATCGAGGACCTCGTCAAGGGTTGGGGGCGTAAAAGCAGGGGTATTAGAATGATCGGAAGGACGGGCTTTCAATACCCGATGGGAAGCGGGAATTTTTCCCACATCAAAAATTTGGGACCAGCGAAAGCTGAACCAGCCATTGCGAATAACTAGACAATTTTTACCGGTGGCAAATTGTCTGGCAACAGCTTCCATGCCATATGTGCCACCACCGGGTACGACAACAACGGCATCTGCTTGATATACTTTTTTCAAATTTACGGAGATGTCATTCATCACCTTTTGAAATACGGCAGACATATGATTTAGGGAGCGATCGGTATAGACGACGGAATATTCCAGCAGTCCATCGGGATCAACATTAGATAGCAATCCTGGCATTGGTTAGAACTTTACAATGATTAAAATTAGCTGGTGGGGAAGATAAAGAATATTGAATAAAATCTGCTGCTAATGCAAGGAGAAGAACCTTTTTCCAAAGGTTATTTTGAGGGAAGGGTCTTGCGAAAAAGAATTTAAAGACAGAAGCGAATTTGCGTTACTATTCTTTTATATTCAGGCTTCAAAATCTCAAAAATCCAATGATGAAGATAATCTTTCTGCATTTGGCTCTTTTCGGTAGCCTAATGGTTGCTTCTGCTCAAACTGCTAATAACTTTCAACAGGCTTCCAATTACATTTTATCGCGACAGGGTGTTTTTAACCAAACCACGATGCAATCGGGAGACCTATATATTACCTCCAGTCATGTGAGCTCGATTTCTGGTGTGGAGCATATCTATTTGCAGCAGACAGTAGGTGGCATTGATGTACTCAATGGTGTGGGTAGTGTTCATCTCGACCGATCAGGGAAAGTCGCTTACGGAACCTCAGAATTTTATAATGTGGATCAATTTACCATCCAGAGAAGTAAAAACCTGGATCACAAAAATGCCATTCGAATTTCCGCAGCATTTTTGCAAATCGAAGACCAAGGGGATATCAACATGCTGCTGGATGAAGGAAGTGTGTTTGAAAAACAAGTGTTTTCAAACACCTCCATATCGACCAGAGATATCGTCACTAAATTGGTATATGTGCCCATCGGACAAAATCTGGTATTGAGCATTGAAGTATTTATCGATAATCCTGAAGATGGGAAAATGTGGTTATTGTATGTAAATAGTCAAACTGGAGAGATAGCAAAGACCATTAAATTGACTTCAGAGTGTGATTTTGGTGACCGATCGACGTTTCAGCCAAAAAAATTGATAGTGGAGAATTCATTAAAAGGCAGCCAACTAAATGGAGAATTGAATGAAGATTATTTTGTTTCAAATTCATATTTGGTTTATCCTATTCCACTGGAGGCACCTAATGAAGGCCCTCAATCAATAGTGGTTGCTCCCTGGACCCTTAATTCTGCAGCTTCTCCTTATGGCTGGCACGATACAAATGGAATGTCGGGTGCAGAATATACCATCACCCGGGGAAATAATGTCTACGCTTCAGAAGATCAGGACAACAATGATATCGCTGGATTTAGCCCGGATGGAGGGGCTAATCTCGAATTTAATTTTCCTGTGGACACGTCCATGCTACCCACCACTTACATCAGTGGCTCAGTGACAAATCTTTTTTACATGAATAACATCATGCATGATGTTATTTACAATTATGGATTTGACGAAGTGGCGGGAAATTTTCAGGCAAATAATTATGGCAAAGGTGGTGTGGACAATGACTATGTTCTTGCCGATGCACTGGATGGTAGCGGTACCGATAATGCTAATTTTTCCACTCCTCCTGATGGTTCACGTCCCAGGATGCAAATGTATCGTTGGACAACCGGTCTCATAAGACTTACGATTAATGCTCCCGCGCAAGTTGCCGGCACTTACACCGTTTCCGGGGCAGACTTTAATCCTATGGCTGCTACGGTCACTGGAGATGTGGTATTGTCAGATCCGTCGAATGGTTGTACTCCCTTCAGTAATGCCGCTGCGGTCAACGGGAAGATCGCCATGATTGACCGGGGTGATTGTGCTTTTGTGGCCAAGGTAGATAGCGCTATAGCCGCTGGTGCTACCGGTGTCATCATTTGCAATCACACAGCTGGAGCAGGAGTAATTACGATGGGGGGGATGGGCACGAAGTCAATTCCGGCGGTTATGTTGTCATATGAAGATTGTCAACTACTGAAACCCCTCATTGGTAGTGGTCTCAATGCTACCATCACCATTAAACCATTGACAGAAAGAGATTCAGATTTAGATAACGG
>JAGQWV010000589.1 GCA_020437045.1 Saprospiraceae bacterium
ATATTCTTGCAGCGGCTTCCTTCCTGGAAGAAAATTTCCTGCCCCCATCGCTCCTCGTTGGGCATAGTTTTGGAGGAACGGCAGCGCTATTTGCAGCGCCTTCTTTATCCTCGGTGAGGGGTGTGGTAACTATTGGATCTCCTGCAGATCCATCCGATACCCAAAAATTTCTACAAGATAGTTTGGATGAAATCAGGCAAAATGGAGCAGCCGAGGTTGCAATCGGCGGTCGACAGTTTATGATCGGAAGTAAATTTGTGGAAGATCTACTGCAAAAAGACCTTGCTGGAATTCTTCACAACTTTCGCAAGGCTATTCTGGTATTGCACGCTCCCTTTGATAAGATTGTCAGTATCGACAATGCCAAATGGATCTATCAAAATGCTCTGCATCCAAAAAGCTTTGTTTCCTTAGATGATGCAGATCACATTTTAAGCAATCAACAGGATTCAGGTTATGTGGGTGAAGTAATAGCTTCATGGGCCAGTCGATATTTGCCAGATCAGCGAACCCGAACACTGGAAAGCAGCCTGGAAGTGGTTGCCAGTCTGGACCCCGATCATAAGTACACAACAATGATCAAAGCTGGAGCACATTACCTTACAGCTGACGAGCCGATAGCTGTTGGCGGCGATGATTTTGGCCCTTCACCATATCAATTATTGAGTTCAGCATTAGGTGCGTGTACGGCAATGACGCTTAAGATGTATGCGGATCGGAAGAAATGGGAACTGGGTGAAATCCAGGTACATCTGAAACATGATAAAATCTATGCCGATGACCAGAATGACGTCATTGCCAAGGATTCACAACAGAAGAAAATTGATCTTATCATTCGACAGCTTGAGTTTTCCGCTGAGCTAACTACCGCTCAGAGAGAACGTCTGCTAGAAATTGCCAATCGCTGTCCAGTACATCGGACTCTGGAAAAATCAGTTGTGATCAGAACGGAGTTGAAACCGTCGACCTGATTGCCTATTTTATTGGCTGATCATAAGTGCCAATTTCAATAGTTACTCTTTATTTATAGGACATGATCGACATAGGACCTGATTATTGGCGTCCCTCGATGTATTACAACAAATGTTAATCCTTTGATTTTAACATAGTTGTGTTTGTTACTGTGCATAAAAAGGTGTTAACTTAGGCCCAGTTATTACTCCCGATATTTGAACATATACCTAACTACACTCACAGATGATGACCAACTTTACCTTTAAAACCGGCGTTTTATCTGCCTTTCTTTGTGTGCTTGCTATCTCTGCTTTTGGTCAGAGACCAGCAGTTTCGACGGGTACGGTCTTACCCTCAAAAAACATGTTATCGTTGAAAGGTGATAATCCACCAGATAAAGAAATAGACCCCAGTGAATCCCTGGTACCTATCGATACCGTTATGTTGCTGGATAAGTCTTCTTCTGCCATGCATTTTCGAATCGATCCCAAAGAGGGATTAACAATGTGGCGGTATCGGCTTTTGGGTGACGATCCAATAGATGCAGCAGTTGATGAGAGCTTGTGGACTTCCGGCACTTCAGAAGATACTTGTTGCATTGCCCTGGAAAATTTGGATGCCGAGACAGAATACGTTATCCAGTTTGGGCGCATGAATGGTAGTATTCCCCAGCCTGACGTTTGGTATTCGATGGTGGAAACCACTCGTTGTACAGGGCCATCTCTAGATCAATTAAAACTAATCGGCTTAGACTACAGTTCGGCAACAATGATGTGTGAAATGGATGCCGAATCCTATGAATGGGTGCTCAGAAGAGTGGGCAGTAGCACAGCACGGCACATAGAGACTACGTCAAATAGCATAGATTGGACCAATCTTCCTCCCAACACCGCTCACGAGAGCCGGGTTAGGTTTTTATGTGGAGGCATATGGTCTGATTACTCGCCGGCAGATATTTTTACGACTACCGAATATGAAGAAGTGCATTGTGATACATTGAGTACGGACCATGTTTATACATCGGATATCGCCACCAATTATGTAAAGCTAAATTGTAACATGGCAGGTCAGCAATTTTCTTGGGGCCTGAGGATTGCCGGAGCTAACAGCTGGACGATTTTTACCACTAGTGAAGATCACTATAATTGGACCGGACTCAAAGCGGGTACAGCTTATGAATACAAGGTAAAAGTAGAATGCCAGGGAGATGCCTGGACGGATTGGTCTAATACCCACTATTTTACGACCAAAGAAGATTATAACTATGCTTGTTATCCTCCCACCTCAGGGTATATGGTTGTAAAAAATATAACCTATAATTCGGCCAGTACCTACTGTGCGATGGATGGAACTGAGTACCATTGGGCTATGCGCCCTTATGGTGGCAGTGCCTGGAAAGATTATACAACAACCAACAGTTATTATCATTGGACAGGGCTTAGCTACAACACTAAATACGAATACAAGGTAAAAGTAAGATGCCAAAGTGGGGGCTGGACCGATTGGTCAAGCAGCTATTGGTTTACGACGACCGACCATTACCAAAATTCTTGCAGTACACCACAGAGTCATCATATGAGTGTAAAAGATCTGACTTATCACTCAGCGATTACACATTGCGCGGTAGACGGATATGAATATCACTGGATGCTCAAAGAAAACGGAACTAACTACTGGATTGATTTTACCACATCAAATAATTTCTATAGTTGGACCAATCTGAAATATAATACCAAGTACGAGTATAAAGTTAAGGTGAAATGTTATGGTGGCACCTGGACCGGATGGTCAAGCAGCTACTGGTTTACTACCTATGATCATTATGGTAGTTCATGCGCGACTCCGCAAAGTCACCATATGAGTGTAAAAGACCTCACCTATAATTCGGCCAGTACGCATTGCTCCATTGATGGTTATGGATATCATTGGATGTTAAAACCTTATGGAGGTAGTCAATGGCTGGATTATGAAAGTACCTATAACTATCATACCTGGGCCGGCCTTAACTATAATACCAAGTACGAGTATAAAGTGAAGGTAAAATGTTATGATGGCAGCTGGACGGGCTGGTCGGATAGCTATTGGTTCACGACTCCTGACCATTCTGATTATGGGTGTACTACACCACAGAGTCATCATATGAGTGTAAAAGATTTGACTTACAACTCAGCCAGTACGCATTGTTCTGTCGATGGTTATGAATATCACTGGATGTTAAAACCCTATGGTGGTAGTACATGGACCGACTATACCACATCCAATCCCTATTATAATTGGTCAAACTTGCATTATAATACCAAGTATGAATATAAGGTAAAGGTCAAATGTCACAATGGTTCCTGGACAGACTGGTCGGATAGCTATTGGTTCACGACTCCCAATCATTATGATGATTGTATCACACCGGGTAGTCAGCATATGAGTGTTAAAAATCTGACCTACAGCTCAGCAACCACCTATTGCTCCATCGATGGGTATGAATATCATTGGTCATTGCGACCTTACGGTGCGACCAGCTGGGTGGATTACACAACCAGTGATAACTATCATCAATGGGATGGACTCTACTATAATACCAAGTATGAGTACAAAGTCAAGGTGAAATGTCACAATGGCTCCTGGACCGGTTGGTCAGGTATATACTGGTTTAACACTCCGGATCATTATGGTGGTTGTGATACCCCGGGTAGTGAACACATGAGCGTAAAGAATGTCACTTACAGTTCTGCAACAACCCACTGTTCGATGGATGGATACGAGTACCATTGGGCACTAAGGAAGTGGGGCACTTATGGTTGGACGGACTACACCTCCCATTATAATTATTATGATTGGACCGATTTATACTATAATACAAAGTATGAATATAGAGTCAAAGTCAAATGCCATGACGGATCCTGGACGGATTGGTCTGATGTATACTGGTTTTCCACGTATGATCATTACAATAATTGCACAACACCGGAAAGCCATCATATGAGTGCTGATAACATCACTTACAATACAGCAACTACCCATTGTGGCGTGAGTGGTGTGGAATATCATTGGATGATGAGACCCTATGGCGGCAGTACCTGGGAAGATCACGTGACCAGCAACAATTATTACAATTGGTCGAATTTGAATTATAATACCAAATATGAGTATAAGGTCAAAGTCAAGTGTAGCAGTTCTACCTGGACCAGTTGGTCGTCAAGCTACTGGTTTACCACTCATGATCATTATGGTTATGGTTGTTCAGCTCCCGCGGGCTATGACTTTACCATCTATCAGCAAGAGTATAATTTGTTCCGCATCTACTTATACACACCCTTTACCAAGTGGTCCAGTCAAATCAGAAAGGCGGGATCCTATGAATGGACTCAGCATACAACTACGGTTAATAATATGGCATGGGGCAATCTTGAATCAAATACGGAATATGAATATCGCGTAAACCGAACTTGTGCAGATGGAAGCACCTCCGATTGGTCTGCCATTCGTTCATTTTGGACGGGAAGTAGTTCTGTTGGCTTGAATAGTAAAGAACTGACCGGTCCAGATCTGAACACGGAGACACCGACCCAGGCTACAGAAACTACAGAACTTTTAATCTTTCCCAACCCTGCTTCACAAGTGATAAATCTGGTCGGAGTCAACCCCGGTCAGCAAATCATCATTGTGGACATGCATGGGAAAATGGTTCTTCAACAGATTGTTGAAGATGGAAATGATGTAAATATCGAGGCACTGGATAATGGGATATACGAGGTTTTGACCTATGGAGAGAACGGTAACCTGAAGTCACATAGATTGTCCATCCTTAAATAAGTAAATACCCTGCCCCCTATATTTTAAAGGCAAAGCGTGATTTCTCGCTTTGCCTTTTTCGTAATAGATATCTTGTGACTGTTCGATAAAGTCGGAATCCTCCCCGGAACAAAAGCCCTATGGCTACATACGTTGAAGGAAGTCTAATGCTATTTTTTGCGTGTTAAAAGCTATCTACTTCCTGGTAGGCTTTAATTAACATTTCTTCTCCTGCCTTTTCAGGATTAGCATTGCCATGTTCCATGCCTAGAATCCCCATATATCCCTTATCGTGTATATGTTTGAATACATTTTTATAGTTGATTTCTCCCGTGGTGGGTTCTTTCCTGCCTGGATTGTCACCAATCTGAAAGTATCCAATCTCGCTCCATGCCGCATCAATATTCGGGATAAGATTTCCTTCCGTGATTTGCTGATGATAAATATCAAACAGAATTTTACAAGAAGGACTATCCACTGCCCGGCAAAGACTATAAGCCTGGGGAACTTCTGAAAGGAAAAGTCCGGGATGATTATAAAAATTCAGTGGTTCAAGCACCATCACCAGACCATGAGGTTCAAGGATGTCGCATGCACGTCGCAGCGATTCCATTACATGTGCTGTCTGAAAGCCCATTTTGAGTCGTAGATCGACATGGCCAGGGACAACAGTCATCCATTTGGCGTTGACTCTTTTTGCTACCTCGACGCTCTCACCGATCTCTTTGAGAAATTTCTCCCTCAATGCTTCATCGCCATTGGTAAGATTAGGTTCTTTCCAGGATATTTCGTGGGCGACAAATACTCCCATTTGCATACCCCGGTCTTGCATGGTCTTTGCCATTTTCTCCTGCAAGGAAACCTCCCGACCCTTCATTCCGTTATCTTCGAAGGCCCTAAAACCCATGTCAGCCATGAAGTTGAGTTGGTCGATGGGATCAGATCCGGCAGAATCTTTAAACATACCCAGATGAGGGGCATACTTTAATTTAAATGCATATGGGTCTACATTACCTATATCATTTCCGCTGAGTTTTGACGTTAGGGAAGCGGCTGTCCCAAATAATGCGCTCGATTTAATAAAATTTCTTCGTTCCACAGTTTCGTTATATTAGCCAAATGCTCAATTTAGGAAAAAAGATAAGATTCTTGTTTGCTTTTGTAGTAATGAGTCAGGTAATGAAAGCAGACAATCTCTACCCAATTACTATCAGAAAACCAGCTCTGGGAACGACCGTGTCTGTAACCTGCTTTGTCGTGGATTCTTTGCAAGGCATAGCAAAAGTTGAAGGGGCTTTTGCTGTCCTGGATTCCCTGAATAAGATATTTTCAGATTATGACCCATCTAGTGAAATTATGCAAATCACTAGCCACTATCAAAAAGGAGAGATCATTAGCGTGAGTGCTCCTTTATTTGATCTATTGCAGAAGTCGATTGATATTAGGAGGCTTACAGGGGGCGCATTCAATGTAGAGATTGGTGTGTTGAGTGGGATGTGGCGAAGTTTCCTTGCTAAGGATCAAATACCGCCTCGAAAGTACATACGAAAATACCGGCGCAAACTAAAAAAGGAAAATATCAGATTCCCAGATTCGGGACAAATTCAATTAATGCAATCCAATATGCGTCTAGATTTTGGAGGTATTGCCAAAGGATACATAGGAGATCTAATGGCTAAACATTTGAAGGAGGAGGGGGTAACGATTTTTTTGATTGATCTGGGCGGAGACTTGATTGCCGGAGAGCCACCTCCTGAATCTGGAGGTTGGAAGATTACGATCTCCTGGTGTAATCAGATCGTCCAGATTGCCAATCAATCCATTGCTACTTCCGGACCGGATTTTCAGTTTTTCGTTCATAAAGGACGGAGATATGCACACATCATCGACCCTCAAACCGGATGGGGAGTGGAAAATCTCTTTGGAAGTACCGTTATTGCTAATTCAGGATATGAAGCGGATGCCCTGGCTTCTGCTTTTTCCATATTATCCATGCTCCGGTCTTCCCAACTATTGAAAAGAAAAACGGATATTGCAGCAATTATCGGACGACAAAATGAACTATTTGAGTCGGATAATTTTTCTCAATATGTGATTTCGGACGGCCAAACTAATTAATCAATTAAATTACATGATGCACGTAATGAAAAACAAAGTATTGTTCCTTTTTGTGATTTTAATTTCCAGTTCCTCCCTTTTATTGGCTCAAGAAACTTACAAATTGGGAGAGGGATCCCGTATTTGGGTTGAAGGTACCAGCACCTTGCGAAACTGGCAGGCGGAAGTAGGTACCTTTACCGGAACGATCTCTACCGATGCTTCTGGAGATGTCTCGGAAGTCAATCTGACCATGGATGTTAAATCGATGGATGGAGGGAGAGGGCCGGATATGAATGCGAAAATCTATAAAGCCCTTCACGAACCAGAACACCCTCAAATGACATTTTCTGGCAAGAAAGCAGCCACTCCGGAAGGAGATTTGGGGGTCTACGGAACTTTGTCAATAGGAGGTGTAAGCAAGGCACTGTTGGTCGCCGCCAACGGTAGTCTGCAGTCAGGTAAACTGACCGGTGAGCATAAAATCAAATTTTCTGATTTTAGTATTGAACCACCTAGCGCTCTTTTTGGAAAGATAGTTTGTCACGATGACTTATTGGTCAAATTTGATCTAAACCTTGTTAAGTAATATATAAGACGGATGAAGAATAGTATTTTGATATTATTGACCGGCTTTTGCCTATCTTATTCAGTAATGGCCCAGCAAAGACCGGAACCTTTCGATCAGGAAATTCCCAAAACAGACCTGAAGATCAGCATGGCAGGTATCCCCGCCGGATCTTTCATGATGGGAGATAAAAAGTCTAAGCTAGCCGATGAGAAACCTCCTGTTGAAGTAGAGATTTCTGCATTTTATATGAGTGACAAGGAGATTACTCATGATTTATTTATGGTATTTCGAGACCCGGAAATCGATCTAGATGAGAATGGAAAACCCCGGACAGACGGAGTAACCAGACCTAGTGCTCCCTATGAAGATCCCGTTTTTGGCATGGGTAAGTTTGGCTATCCAGCGGCAGGTATGACTCAATTTTCTGCCTTACAATTTTGTAAATGGTTGTCAGAGAAGACCGGCAGATTTTACCGGTTACCAACCGAAGCTGAATGGGAATATGCATGCAGAGCTGGTTCGAGCACACCATACTTCTTTGGTAAGAAGAAAAAAGATCTGTCGAAATATGCATGGTATGAAGATAACAGTGAAGGTTCTTTTCATAAAGTAGGAGAATTACAACCAAACTCCTGGGGCTTATATGATATGTTGGGTAATGTGATGGAGTGGACATTGGATCAGTATCATGCTGATGCTTACCAGACATTGGAAAATGGAGTAAAAGATCCCTGGATTCAACCTACGGACTTGCACCCGCGATCAGTAAGAGGAGGATCTTTTAAAAGTGAACCTGAAGAACTTCGTAGCGCCGCCCGTACTGAGTCGACCCTGGCCTGGAAAAAAAGAGACCCTCAAATACCAAAGAGCTTTTGGTGGAACACAGATTCTCCTTTTGTTGGCTTTAGAATAATTAGTCCGGTAGATCAGCCAACCAAAGAAGAACAAAATGCTTTCTGGGCTTTAGTTCTAGGGGGATAATTTGTACCTTAAGCGATCCAAAATCTTTGGGACTGCATTTTTCAATTTTAAAGAACTAAACTATTATGGCAGATAAGAATTTCTTCAAGCGACGTGACTTTATGAAGCATACTTCACTCGCGGCTGGTGCACTGATGACATCTCCTTTGATGGCTTCGGGATACGGTTTTAATAGCTCGGTAAATGATGATATTAAAATCGCTCTTGTCGGTTGTGGTGGTCGTGGTACGGGTGCTGCCACCCAGGCGCTCAAAGCCGCGTCAAACGTGAAATTGGTTGCCATGGCCGATGCATTTAAAGATCGGCTGGAAGATAGTTTGATAAGTATCAAGAAATCTGCCGATGCAAGTCGTGTTGATGTTCCGGAAGATCGTCGTTTCGTTGGTTTTGATGGATATAAGAAAGCCATTGCATTGTGCGATGTGATCATCTTAACGACACCTCCAGCTTTTCGATCCATCCATTTTGCCGAAGCAGTGGCCCAGAATAAACATGTATTCATGGAAAAGCCGGTGGCGACAGACCCGGCAGGCGTGAGAAGTGTACTGAAAACGGCAGAAGAAGCCAGAAAGAAAAAACTAAATGTCGTTGTAGGTCTTCAGAGACACTATCAGACCAAGTATAAGGAAATGATGGGTATGGTGCACAAGGGTAAGATCGGAGATATTACCTCAGGTCAGGTCTATTGGAATAGTGATGGTGTTTGGGTTCGACCCAGAAAACCGGAGCAGACGGAAATGGAGTATCAAATGCGTAATTGGTACTATTTTACCTGGTTGTGTGGAGATCATATTGTAGAGCAACACATTCATAATATTGATGTAATGAATTGGGCGAAGCAGGGATATCCCGTTTCCGCACAAGGTATGGGAGGAAGAGAAGTTCGTACCGGAAAAGATACTGGTCAGATTTTTGACCATCATTTTGTTGAATTTCATTACGAGGATGGCAGTATTATGAATAGCCAATGTCGGCACATAAAGAATACTTGGAGTAAAGTCAATGAGACCTTGATAGGTACGAAAGGTACTGCTGATTTTGGTGCCGGTCTTTTAAAATCACCCAGTGGTAAAGTACTCATGCAACACGATGATAGTAATGACCCCAATCCTTATCAGGTAGAGCATGATGAACTCTTTGCAGCTATCAACAATGGCGAATATAAATATGATGATACCCACAACGGTGCAATGAGTACCATGACCGCTATTTTTGGAAGAATGGTTACTTATTCAGGTCAAATGATGACGATGGATGAAGCACTGAATTCAGATTTGGTATTGGTACCACAGACCTTTGGTTGGAATGATATGCCACCGGCAAAACCTGACGCCAATGGTAATTATGAAGTAGCTGTACCTGGAAGTACAAGTTTTGTGTAGATGAGTAGAAACCTTTTAGGAAAATTATCATTAACAAGTCTGGTATTTTTCTTCATCACCTCCGCGGTGATGGCTGATATCCGGTTGCCATCTGTATTGGGAGATCATATGGTACTTCAGCAAAAAAGTGCGGTTAAACTTTGGGGCTGGGCTAATTCGGGTGAAAAAGTGGAAATCACTGGTAGTTGGGACAATCACACCTATGATGTGGTTGCCGATCGCAATGCCCGCTGGGAAATCAATATTTCTACTCCGGAGGCAGGTGGACCCTTTACCCTTGAATTCAAAGGATCAAACACCATCTTTCTGAGAGACATCCTGATTGGTGAGGTTTGGGTATGTTCGGGGCAATCCAACATGGAGTGGTCGGCAAACTCAGGAATTGATGGTGGCGATGCTGCTATTGCAGAGGCTAATCTTCCCCAAATACGGTTTTTTCAGATTCCTCGTACGACATCAATGTATCCTCAGGATGACTGTCCGGGTAATTGGCAGGTATGTGCTCCTGAAACAATGCGAAGCTTTAGCGCCATTGGTTACTTTTTTGGAAAGAATCTGCAGGAGAATCTGAACGTGCCCATTGGTTTGATTGAATCAGCCTGGGGTGGCACCGCTGCAGAGGTTTGGACTCCTGAAGAAATTATTAAGAAGGATCCGGAATTTTCAAAATGGGATGCAGTACTCGGTACTTCAGATTACTGGCCAAGACAGCCTGGTGTTCTCTTTAATGCCATGATTCATCCCATCACCAACTTTAAAATTGCCGGGACTATATGGTATCAAGGTGAATCTAATACTCCAAACGCACTGCTTTATCGCAGATTATTTCCGGCTATGATCAATAGTTGGCGAGAAGCATGGAATTTTCCTATGCCTTTTTACTTTGTACAAATAGCTCCATTTAACTATGGAACCCCTATGCAAGGAGCTGTTTTACGGGAGTCACAGCTGGAGACGATGAAGACCGTACCTAACACCGGTATGGTGGTGGTGAGTGATATCGGAAATGTTTTTGACATCCATCCGCGAAACAAAGCCGATGTAGGGAAGAGATTGGCGAATTGGGCACTTGCACGCACTTATGGAAAGAGTGATATCGTGTATTCTGGGCCGGTCTATAAATCTCACCAAACTGATCATGGACAGATGATTGTCAGTTTTCAGTTTGCCGATAAAGGTTTATTGTCAAAAGACGGTCCGTTGACCGGATTTCAGTTAGCCGGTGCGGATCAGATTTTTTATCCTGCCCAGGCAGTGATCAATGGCAGTGAGGTAGTTGTTACATCGGATTATGTGATTGATCCTGTGGCTGTACGGTTTGGATTTGGAAATACCACTGCCACAAACCTTTTTAATCAATATGAACTACCAGCCAGTAGTTTCCGCACGGACGATTGGCCCATCCTTATCAAGGAGGTGCAAACACACATCGAATATAAGCCCGAAGCCGAGGCGTATTTGGTGACCTTGACCTCCGATGGAGCGGATCAAATAAAATACACCACGAATGGAGATCCGCCGGGACTATCCGGATTAGTGTACAGGAGCCCATTTTATATTGAAAGCAATTGTACGATCAAGAGTCTGGCTTTCTCCGAAGGGCGAGCATCTGATGCGGTCTCCGTCAAGGAGGTAAAAATGAATATTGCTACGTTCAAACCGATCGAATTTGGTACTCGATACGATGAGTCCAGAGCGGCAGGTGGCGATCAAGCGATTATAGATGGATTGCAGGGTTCTAAAAATTTTAACGATGGCCGTTGGCAGGGTTATTTGGGTAATAATTTAGACGTTACCCTGGATTTCGGAGCTCGGGCAGAGATCAGTACGATTGTACTGACTGACTTGAAAAATCAAAATGCCAAAATCTTTCTTCCTAATAAGGTCACTTTTGAGGTGAGTAATGATGGAG
>JAGQWV010000590.1 GCA_020437045.1 Saprospiraceae bacterium
CGCCTTTCATTATCGGGAGAAAAATTACTCAGGTGCTGCGATGAACCAATTGGAAGCCATTCTGGAAAAACGTCAGGAGATCAATGACACCTATCATATCGAAACACTGGGCCAGCCAGTGCTCACTCACTCGATGGCTGACATTCAAACGTATTACCAGCCCTTGGCGAAGATATTAAAGGCTCCGGCACAAAATCTTTTGGAGGAAATCAAACGATCGGGTTTGCGAGGCCGGGGAGGTGCGGGCTTTCCAATGGGCGTAAAGCTGGAATTTTGCTCAAAGTCAGAAGGTGACAAGAAATTTATCATCTGTAATGCCGACGAAGGAGACCCGGGAGCTTTTTCTGATCGCTATCTGTTGGAAAAACAACCGCATTCCGTACTGTTTGGCATGCTGGTCGCCGGTTATGTAAGTGGGGCTAATTATGGCATCTTGTATATCCGTGCGGAATATCCGGAATCCGTCGCAAGCATAGAAAAAGCTATTCAAGAGTTGGATCAGCATCAATTGCTCGGTGAAAATATTCTCGGATCGGGCTTTTCCTTTCAATTTAAAGTGATCAAAGCTCAGGGAGCCTATATCTGTGGCGAAGAATCTGCACTGATCAATTCCATTGAAGGACAACGACCGGAAGTTAGAACCCGGCCTCCATATCCGGCACAATATGGTCTCTTTGGCAAGCCAACAACGGTTTCCAACGTCGAAACGTTAGCATCACTACACTTTATCTGCGAAAAAGGTGGTCAGGTCTACGCTGACATGGGCACCGCTCTGTCGACAGGCACGAAGCTTCTCAGCCTGGACAGCCACTTTCACAGACCAGGAATCTATGAAGTGGAGATGGGTACACCACTCATTGAAGTTATGGAGGCGGCAGGTGGTTTTAAAACACCGGTGAAGGCAATGCACATAGGAGGACCTCTGGGGGGCCTCGTACCATCCGAAAAATTTAAAGACCTGACCATTGACTTTGAATCTTTTAGATCTCAGGGTTTCCTACTCGGTCATGGATCGATTATCTGCATCCCGGCATCAATGCCAATAATCCATTACCTACGGCATCTATTCGAATTTGCTGCCCATGAAAGTTGCGGAAAATGTTTTCCCTGCCGGTTAGGGACGAAAAGAGCTGAAGAAATGCTCGAAAAAGCGATACATGAAGACTATCAAATCGATCGGGAACTATTTGATGACCTAATCCATACGCTGGAAACCGGGTCTTTATGTGCCCACGGTGGCGGAATTCCCCTCCCGGTTAAAAATGCCCTGCAATACTTTGAGGTTGAATTAACAAGCCATTTTACAAACACGGTAAACGTATAAATCGCGATGAAAACTGCCTATATAGACAATCAACCATTTGCTCTAAATGACGGAGAAACCATTCTCCAATTTATTCGCAGACACCAGGGTCATGATTTAGTGCCTACCCTATGTGATGCTCCCAATCTCGATCCTTTTGGGGCTTGCCGTATATGTTCCGTTGATTTAGTGCTGAGTAATGGCCAGACCAAAACGGTAGCCTCCTGTCATACACCCGTATCGGAAGGCCAGCATATCCTGACTAACTCGAGTAACATTCAACGTCTGCGAAAAAACATCATCGAGCTGGTGCTCACCGATCACCCCTTGGATTGTCTTACTTGTGAAGTCAATGGAAATTGCGAATTGCAAACGGTCGCCGCCAGAGTTGGTATCCGTGAAGTAAGGTATCCTCAAGGAGCAGATCACCTGCATCGAAAAAAAGACCTTAGCCACCCCTATATGACCTCCGATTTATCCAAATGCATCAATTGCTACCGGTGTGTGCGGGCCTGTGATGAGGTACAGGGTGAATTGGTGCTGAGTATGGCCGGCCGGGGCTTTGATGCTCACATCATTAAAGGAATGGACCAGAGCTTTTTTGAAAGTAATTGTGTCAGTTGTGGCGCTTGTAGTCAGGCCTGTCCCACTTCTGCCATTTCCGATGTGTTTCAATCAAAAGCCGTCGTATCCAAAGTGAAGACCCGTACGGTATGCACTTATTGTGGAGTTGGCTGCAATCTGGAAGTTGCTGTAAAGGGACATGAGATCCTGTCTATCCAGGCTCCCTATGATGCCGAGGTCAACCATGGTCACACCTGTCTGAAGGGACGCTACGCTTTCCGTTTTTACAATCATCCAGACCGCCTGAGCACTCCCCTTATTCGCCAGGAAGATGGAGCCTTCAAAGAAGCCAGTTGGGACGAAGCCTATACCCTCATCGCTGAAAAGTTGCACCGCTATAAGAATGATTATGGCGCTGACTATATCGCCGGCATCTCCTCCTCGAGATGCACCAATGAAGAAAACTATTTGATGCAAAAATTTATCCGGGCAGTGATCGGCACCAATAATATCGATGGATGTGCCCGGGTATGCCACTCTCCAACCGCCCTCGGTATGCAACGAACGTTTGGCACCGGAGCTGCCACCAACTCCGTGGTAGATATGGAAGTGACCGATTGCATTATGATCATCGGAGCCAACCCCACTGATGCCCATCCGGTGACCGGAGCCAGACTCAAGCAACAGGCCATGAAGGGAAAGACCCTGATCGTGCTGGATCCCCGGAAGACTGAATTGGCCCGGTACGCGCAACATCATTTACAATTACGGCCAGGTACCAACGTGGCTGTACTGAATATGATGATGTACTATATCATCAAGGACGATCTGGTAGATGATCAGTTCGTTGAGACCCGCACGGAGGGATATGAAGATTTTAAGCGATCGGTACTCAACCTGGATGTTGAAGCACTTGCAGTAATTTCCGGAGTAAGCACGGAGGCAGCCAGAGCAGCAGCCCATGCCTATGCCGAAGCACCTAATGCCATGTCCTTTCACGGATTGGGTGTCACCGAACACTCACAGGGTACTTTTGCCGTGATGCAAATCGCGCAGTTGGCGATGCTAACCGGCAACATCGGCCGCCCGGGTGTGGGTGTCAATCCACTCAGAGGGCAGAATAATGTGCAGGGATCCGCTGACATGGGGGTACAGCCGCACCAGGGAGCAGGTTATCTCGATGTCACACATCCGGATATTCGCCGAAAATATGAGCGATTCTATGGTGTGGACCTTCCGGCTCATGTAGGCTATAAAATTCCGGAAATGTTCGAAGCCGCCATACAAGGCAAACTAAAGGCCCTATGGATCATCGGCGAAGATGTGGTTCAAACAGACCCTAACACGCAAAAAGTGATCAAGGCACTGGAAGCTACTGACTTTGTGGTGGTTCAGGAATTGTTTATGACGGAAACCGCGAAATATGCCGATGTCATCCTACCGGCCAGTTCCTTCTTGGAAAAAAATGGCACATTCACCAATGGCGAACGAAGAGTGCAGCGGGTGAATCAGGTCATCGAGCCTCTGGCAGGCACCAAGCCGGACGGTCAAATAATTGTCGAGATTATGAACCGCATGGGATACCCACAGCCGGCATATACTCCGGAAGGTATGCTGGAGGAAATATCTCAGATTGTTCCGTTTTTCGCAGGCATCACCTGGCAAAATCTCGGAATCAATGGTCTGCAGTGGCCGGTTAGTCCCGATGGAAAGGATTCAAAAATCATCCATATTGATAGTTTTAAGCGGGGAAAGGGAGCCTTTCAATTTCATGACTTCAATGAATCAGAAGAGATTGAAACGTATTCTCTGGAATATCCCTACATCCTCACCACCAACCGCGAACTGGAGCATTATAATTGCGGAGCGATGACCCGTCGCACTTCCAATGTGGAGATCCTCACCGAAGATGTACTGCTGATCAATCCGGAAGATGCCCTGGCCCAGGGTATTTCGGAAGGTGATATGGTCATTATGGAGTCGGCTCGGGGTCAGGTCGAAGTAAAGGCGCGCATTACCGAGGAAGTGAAACCGGGTATTTTAAGCAGCACTTTTCATTTTCCGGAGATCATGATGAATATGATTACTTCGGATATATCCGATTCAGAAGCGCTCTGTCCGGAATATAAAGTGGTTGCGGTGAGAATTCGCAAGAAAGAAGAGGTTATGATTGAAGTGTAAAATTTTCAATTAATCCGATTCTCTCATTAAGAAATAAAATCTAGAAAATTATTTTGATTGATCAGCTGATAGCTAGCGTCTGGATAAGTATTTAACCATGTTTGAGGAGCATGTACTCTTTTCTTACCCCATTTAAATTCGAATCCGTGGAAGACACCATCCTTCTCTTCAACATAGTCAAGTTCGGCTCCAGTATGGGTTCTCCAAAAATATTGATTAGCGTAAAATTTTGAATATTCGTTTTTCTTGATTCTTTCGATTAACAATAGATTTTCCCATAGCGCTCCTGTGTCATTCCTATTTTGCAATTCACTGTAGTTTTCAATTAAGGAATTTCGTGTACCTAAATCTAGAAAATAAATTTTATCCATACTTGTCACTTCTTTTCTTAGGTTTCTACTTAAACCCTTGAGTCGAAAAATAACAAAGGCCTTTTCTAAAAGATCAATATAATTTATTATTGTATCCCTGTTTACTTGCAAACTCGTAGCCAGTTCATGGATCGAAACTAAATTTCCAATTTGGTAAGAAAGTAACCTTAAAAGTTGTCTCAACTTTTCCGGATATCTAATATTTCCTAAAGCGAAAATATCCTTATATAAATAGGCATCTCTGACTTCCTCTAAATAGGCTATTTTATCATTATAATTATTTAGCAAAAGCAATTCCGGGTAAGACCCAAATCGCATCCATTCCTCCAATTGCAATTGAACTTCAAAATCATTCAAGTCCAAATATTTTTGAAATTCTGGAATAGAGATCGGATACAATTTGAAAGTCCAGGTCCTGCCGGTAAGAGGTTCTCTTATTCTATTTGCCAGCTCAAGAGAGGAAGATCCTGTAACCAAAATTTTCAGTGTCGACAATTCATCATGTAAAATCTTAAGATTTATCCCTATATCCGGAATTCTTTGTGCTTCATCTATGAAGAGATTATCATATCCACTCACCAAGCCTTTCAATTTAGTCAAATCTCTACTGGATAGTATTTCTGAATAGGTGAATTGATCTGCGTTAATTCTCAAAGTCTTACCTACAAGATTCGCTAAAACTTCATTTGACAAGGTCGTCTTCCCCACTTGTCTGGCTCCATAGAGAATCACAACCTTATTACTCTGCCTGATACGAGCCTGCACTTGTTGAAGTAAAATCCTATTGATCATACACAAAATAAGCTAATTCTTATGCATAACCATAAATTTTTGCGCCATATTTTATGGTTGACCATAAAATTTGGCTTTCAGGTATCAACATAACCTGATTCTGTCTGTTTAGATGGTGCTTCCACAGAAAGGACAAAATTGATAGCCCTGTTCCAGTTTACCTCTACATGCCGGACAAGTATCTGGCAACGAACTTCCGGACGAAAGGGGCTTGCTGTAGACGATTTTAAATCCCGCAGGAATCTCCTGGATGAATGAACTTTCTGCCCCAATCTCACTGATTAGATAGAGGCGCTCCTTGGCCCGGGTGATGGCCACATAAAAAAGGCGCCGTTCCTCTTCCAGTAACATTTCGTGTTTTACCGGGCGAACCAATTGATAAATCCGGTCACCCATCCAAATGTCAGGAAAACCTCCATAGCCGTGAGTCATACCGATAATAAAAACCACCCGAGATTCCAATCCTTTGGCTACGTGAATCGTTTTGGCATTGATGCGGATCTTTTCTTTTTTAAACCGCTTTCTGAATGGATCAAACATTTTTGATCTTCGGAATAAAATCAAAATGTCTTCTTCCTTAGTCGATGATGTAGCGTTTAAAACGCAAGAGCCAATCCCGGTCTTCACAATATTTGATCAGGATTTTATGCATGATCTCATATTGATTTTCGGGAGCGGAAATCCGGGTCATCCCTTCCGGGCCATTAGAAGAATCCGTCAGAATCCTGAACCGGTTGTCAAATACTTTCACTCCATAGGTCTTCATGATGGAGTAACACAAACTATGAAATGTACGAACAGTTAGTCTGCCGATCCATTTATGCCGGGAGAGCATGTCTTTCCTCAACTTTCTCTTTCCCGTGTCGCTTAGATCTTTTTCATTAATTTTCTGCAGGTAATCAAACCGATCTTCGGCAGCACCAATGAGCCGGTCAATCATTTCTGTTGCCGCATTTTTGGTAAATGTAATGGCAAGGATTTCTCGTGGCTTCACTTGCTTCTCTTGAATAAGGAAAATAATTTTTTCCAGCAAGGTTCTGGTTTTCCCTGCACCGGCACCTGCCAGTACGAGCACCCTTCTACCCTCATGAATGACCGCTTTTGCTTGTTGGTTACTTAGAGAAGCGGGCAATTTGGATTGGTTCTGTTTACGAGCCTTGGCCATAGTACAATTGGTTACAACCTACAGAATATCAACACTTTAAGAAAGTCATATATTTCACCGAAGATAGCTAAAAATCAATATTATTGTGGGATGCTACCCAAATATGAGTCCGCAAGGCTTCAGGCGAATACATTCAAAAAAGCACTGTGAACAAAACCATTCAAATGCAAAAACTCTAATTGATCATTTTCATTAAAATTTCTACATTTGCAATCCCAAAACCTTCCATCGAAAGGATGGCCGCGTAGTTCAACTGGATAGAA
>JAGQWV010000591.1 GCA_020437045.1 Saprospiraceae bacterium
GTAGATCTTCGAGCGAGTGAACCACAGGTGGTTGGGAGAGCATGGTCACCATCATGGTGCGCCCGTCTGCCTGGACAAAGGGTGCCCGTATTTACAGCTATTCTGCCTCGTAATATAGAGCCTAATGCATATTCCCTGTTTAAAGGTTGTTACACCTCGGAAGAGCTAAAAGTTCGAGTTGTGATCGTAGATGACCATCAACTTATTGACTTCCTTTTACCTTTGTCTATGAAAGCCAGTCCAAATAAATGGTAAAAGTTAATAATGACCTTTACTTCAGGTTTGCATTAGCCATTTTAAGTCATTGCTAATCGGCGATTAAAACCTGCCCTTTTGCCAGAAGATCTGATTTCAGCTCTTCATAATCCACATCTTGAACAGCGATATCCTTGTCAATAGCCAGGCCCGCAGCAGCAGCTGCCGACTGACCGAGAATCATGAAAACAGGTTCCATCCGGATAGATCCATATGCAATGTGACTTGAAGAAACACAGACAGGCACCAGTAAATTTTCACAATCCTCCTTTTTGGGAATTAGGGATCCATAGGAGATAGAATAGGGACCATTCGTACTCACTCCGATATCTCCTTCATTTTGCACATAACCATCCGGCTTTATATATCGTTGCACATTGTGTGAATCCATGGTGTAAGATCCCATGCCAACCGGACGTGGTGTCTCTCTTCTTTTTAAAAGTTCATTTTCGGTCATGACAAAATCTCCAATCATCCTTCTGGATTCACGCACGTAGATTTGATGCGGCCAATTTCCGTTGTCAATAAACTCATCTTTGGCAAGACCCCAGGTCTGCATTTCAGTTTGAATGTCGTCCGGCACCCTTGGATCATTGGCCACGTAGTATAATAGACCTTTTTGATACTGCTCGTGTTCCGCAATGATCTCCTTTCTTCGTTCATAGGATGCTTCAGGATAATCGTAGTTCATACCAATATTATCACTACTAAATGGTCCATGATTGTTGGTGTCGGTCTTATGATTAGGAATAAGATCGAATTTATTGAACCACTCTTTCCAGCCTGCGTCAAAGACCCGGCCCAGTAATTCATACTTCGTTGAATCATAACCTTCTGGCCTCGGAAATGGCAACCGGTTTGCTTCATGATTGGTCATACAGGTGCGGAAACAATAGGCTTGTACTTTGTCGTCACCCGCACCTTTATCACCGGGATATGCCGCTGATACTCCATACACCAGACCACTGCTGGGATCTCCCGGTATCTTATAAGGCGAAATATCCGTCTTAAACCAATGGCCATGATGCAATACGCCCGTTTGTACTCCATTCCATTCTTCACCGTAGGTATCCTCACTTTCTCTCCCAACATCGTATGGCACTCCTGCCGCTGCCATCAAGTCCCCTTCATAAGTGGCATCAATAAACATCTTTCCGGTATAGGTCTTACCACTCAGGGTCCTTATGGAAATAATTCGACCATTTTCTTTCTGGACACCTTGCTCTCTGTCCAACCATTCGTCGCGATCAACCTGAAGATGAAAATCACGCACCAGATCTTCATACACCGCTTCAGCAACATGTGGCTCGAAGATCCACATCGTTCTATTTTCTCCATCAATGGCCGGTGTACCTTGTCCTTTATTTCCATACTCACTCCTAGCCTGCCATTTCCAAGCTTCGTCTGTATTATAGTGCTGCCAGAGGCGATGATAAAAATCCCTGGAAAGCCCTCCTATAACTGCTTTATTACCGGTATCGGTAAAACCAAGTCCGCCGGAGGTCATTCCACCTAAGTGTTTGTCAGGAGAAACTACAATTACCGATTTACCCGATTGGACACCTTCTACAGCGGCAATGATGGCAGCTGAGGTGCCCCCATAAACGATTATATCGGCATTCCCGGATTCATGTTCTGACGGAACTACTGCTTCAGTACAAGAGATACCCCATAGCAAGAAGATCCCTACGATATTTCGAATTATTACGGAAGTCGTCATTTTGTTTGATTTTAGAATCTTTGCCTATCCCTCTGCAGCTGGATTCTTAATTTCTGATAAGGGAGGTTTTGTAAGTGGCACGCTTCATCAATGGCCATGCAAGCAGCAGTAGCTGCCGATTGTCCCAAGACCATAAAAACCGGTTCCATTCTAATCGAGCCAAAGGCAATATGGGAAGCGCTTAAGCATACCGGTACCACTAAATTTGTGCATTCATTTTCCTTCGGAATAATGGACTTATAACTGATCGGAAAAGGTTTTGGCACATGACATTCCACATTACCTTCGTTTTGCACGTATCCGTTGGCATCGACATATCGCTGTACATTATGCGAATCCATGCCATATGCAGCCAGACCTACAGGATCATCACAAATATGCAATTGTTCACAATTGAATTGTGTCATCACGTAATCACTGATCATCCTCCTGGCTTCCCGGATATAGAGCTGTTGTTGCCAACCGTCAGCCCGTTCAAATTCATCTTTGCTTGTACCCCACTGCGCAACTTCATCTCTGACGATCGCAGGAATTCGGGGATTATTTGCTAATGTCCAGAACAACCCCATCTGGTAGTTCCGATGTTCTTCTCTGATTCGGTCTCTTTCCGCATAAGATGCCTCTGGATAGTCATAATTACGGCCTATATAATCAGTGGAAAAGCCATATTTGTTATTGGTGTCAGTTTTCCGATTGGGCATCCGGGAATTGATCCATGGTACGGTACTGGCCCCATAAGAATACATTTCATTCACCGGTCCATCGTGGGCCTCATAGTTACGCAACAAAAGTTCGTAATCCAGCTCATCATAGCCCTCCGGTTTTGTAAAAGGAATCCGGTTGTCGGGATGATCTGTCAAACACA
>JAGQWV010000592.1 GCA_020437045.1 Saprospiraceae bacterium
CCTCACCGGACATCCGGGCCGGAGTAGCGCTACTCATTGCTGCCATGTCTGCCACAGGCACCAGTGTCATTCATAATATCCAGCAGATTGATAGAGGATATCAATTCATTGATGAAAGACTGAATGCTATTGGTGCAAAAATCAATAGAGTAAAAGGTTAATGGCACTCCGAACCCACTTAAGCCACTTTTGCCCCTGCCCTAAAATGGCCAAAGTGACTGAAAATCAGATCCTTTTGGGATAGGATAAACTTCATTTTCGGCCAATATTGACATTTTAGAGTGGCTCAAAGGTAAACCCTACTTATTCCGCTCAGTGACAAAATGAATCAGGGATTCAAGGGCCTGACTCGATTCATTTGATGGAAGGGTAACTAAAAGATCCAGGGCCCGGTTCTTATAGAGGTTCATCTTTTCAATGGTATATTCCATACCGCCTTTTTCAATAGCAAAGTTGACAACTTCACGTACCTTATTACGCTCATGTCCATGATTTTTTACGAGCGAAATAATGTGTCTCTTTTCAGAACGGCTGGCTTTGCCTAGAGCATGTATTAGGGGTAGAGTCATCTTTTTTTCCTTGACATCTATGCCGGTGGGTTTGCCTATTGCTCCAGAACCATAGTCAAATAAATCATCCTTAATCTGAAAGGCCATGCCTATATTCAAGCCTATCTCCCCCACCTTATCGAGGATTTGAGAATCATTTATCACGGTGGAAGCACCACTTTTACAGGCAGCTGCGATAAATGATGCAGTCTTCTTCTCTATGATTTCATAGTATACGTCTTCCTTGATATCTAATTTCCTGGACTTTGCCATTTGAAGCAGTTCTCCCTCACTCATCTGTTTCACGGCCTCATTGATAATCTTTAGGATCTGAAATTCTTCCTGATCCAGAGCAACAACCAAACCCTTTGAAAGAAGATAATCACCAACGAGAACGGCAATTTTATTCTTCCATAAAGCATTAATCGAGAAAAAACCCCGGCGCTTCTCGGCATCGTCGACTACATCATCGTGTACCAGAGTAGCCGTGTGGATCAATTCTACCAGAGAGGCAGCCGTGTAAGAAGATTGATTGATCGGACCGAAAATTTTTGCACATAAAAGCACAAACATCGGTCGCATCTGTTTGCCTTTGCGATGTGCAATGTAATACATGATCCGGTCCAGAAGGGCTACATTGCTACGCATTGTCTCCCGGAATATGACTTCAAATTCCTTCAGCTCGCTCTCAATTGGCTTTTTGATAGAGTCCAGTGTTAGCGTCATATTTAGTAGCTTAGGCGCCGAATTTAGATTTGAGCCGAAGATACAAAGCTAAAAGAGGATGAAAAGACTTACTTTACCATATTGTCAACATCTGGATAATAAGTGCTCATCAGAATTATTTCAAACTCTTCTTCCTTTGATTGAATGAATCTAATTTTTTAAATGACGGTTTGTGTTACAGCTATTTAGAAAGAACCTCTTTATTTACAATGTTTTCCTACTACTATACTGTGGGATCCTGAGAATGTCCTGGTTTTTTCAGGATAAAGCCCTGATCGATTCAGACCAT
>JAGQWV010000593.1 GCA_020437045.1 Saprospiraceae bacterium
CTATCCACAGTCACATAGATATAATCACCAAAAGAATAGGCAAGGTCGCCAGATCCCGCTACCTCAATCTTGCGGGGGGTCCAACTTAATTCTGCACCGGTATCTGACGTTTGACTAAATCGGTCTTTAATGGCCTGTCTTCCTTCAACCGCCTTAGCATTTCGTATCAAAATAGCATCTTCCGCGGCAAACTCTAAAAACCCCTGGTGAATGCCTCTCTGCCGCACTGCATTATTAAATGCTGCTTCCACAGCCTTGATTTCCTCATGTAGTACTGCATCACTGGACTGACTGGAATGGCAAGCGACCATTGCCACCAGCGTCAGATAAATTAAAACTCTAACCTGCAAAAAAAGATGTTTCTGCATTACCCTGGAAAGATAAAAAACGGTTACCAGAAACTTACATCATGTACGACATCCATGCGCTTCATCAATGCACAAATTGCAGAAAATGCATTATTCCCATTATAATGCCGGCTAAACCATTCAAGAAGATCAGCATCCGTTTTTATTTCGGGATATTCATTTTGCAATTTTGAAATTAATGATTGCTTGTGTTCTGCGTGGACAAGAAGAAAATATTCATAATCAGACTTTCCCTGTAATTCCAAAACCAGGGATCCCAAATCCAAACCAGAAACTTCCAGAGACCCATCAGTGCGGATACGCATGGTCACCGATATTTTAATTTCTGGTCTTTCTTCATTATAAAGGACAACCGAAGGCATCAGTACATGTTTAGTTTAAGATTATAAGGAAGCCCGTAAAAATTCATACTACCGGGTCACAAAAACGGGATGATCCAGGGTGGCAAATAAGTCAGCAATAATTGCTGCTCGATTAAAATTTTCCCAGATGGTTATTGTTCGCTCATTTTGTGGTTGTTCAATCCAGGTGCCATCGACATATTTAGGACATGGATGTTGATAGTTTTCTGCCCACAGGGGATTTTTAACAATGGCAACAGCAGCTAGATCAAATAGTGCGCGATTTTTTGCCTCGTCATCATAATGAATGTGTTCAAATAAACTGATGGAATAGTCGCCGAAAGTAGCATACTCTCCACCGTGTCTTCCGGTGATCGGAGTTTCAATTTTTGGCCCTTTACCGGGCATGCGACTGTTTATGTCATTTTGAGAGATCACCACCGCTCCAGTGCCTGAGGGATGACCGTAACGCACCGTTACCATTTCAAAAGGAGCGCGACTGGCCAGTACATAATTCATAGAGGGTACATCACTATTTTGATTATACTCTCCAGGTTCAGGATAATTGGATCCTAACCACACAATCCGGATATGATCAATAATAGAAGGTTGCTTTTTTAAGGCCAGGGCTATATTTGTCAGTTTGCCCACCGGAATCAAGACCAATTTCTCGTCTGTATGATTTAAGGCTTCCTCGATGATAAAATCCACGGCTTCATGCCCATCAAAATCCGGTTGATCCAGACTGTTTTCTATCTCTGTGAAATTGGCATTAGCTCCGTTGTAAAGTGGGATATTACCTTCTGCTTTACAGAGTTTCATGATCCGAAGTGCTTCATCATAATGATTTTGAATCTCCCCTCCACTAGGGGTGGCATTCACGGTGATGCCCCGCACATTGAAGGTCTCACCATTCAGTAGTAAATAAGCGAGGGCATGTTGATCATCAAGCTCGTTGTTGGCATCGGTATCAAAAATTACGGAGACCTTCTTTTTGTGCTCTACATCCATGTTGGCAGCCGGGTCTTCATTTTCCGATTCGTTGACGACATCCCTGTTGTTGCATGCCATTAGGGATAGCAATAAGGTAAAGGCCCACAAATAGTACTTCATATCACAAGTAGTAGGAGTTACATCTAAGATGCAACTTCTATCTGAGATCCACTTTAGGTTTTTATATTTTTTTGGACAATTTGCCTATGCAGCTGTCAGAATTATCTGCTTGCTCAGCTCCACCATCTTATTTTGTCTAGACAAGCCAAAAAAGCGCAATAACCATCGCTATTATGAGGATCTTGGGGGAAAATCAGTGAGCACAAGAAACAGCGATTGAACTAAAGAAACATTTAAACGTCCCCGTAGATCAAGACGAGCGCCTGGAAGTATTCCTGCGAAATTTACGCCTGCCGAAGTTTCTTCCTGCGGGTCGGCGTCTTTGATCTGTGGGGTTAGCGGCATCCTGCATCACCGGTTGCTGGTCTAACTCTTCAAGAAAAGGGTGCTCAGCCCGGACCGGAATGTCCTGCCGAATCAATTTCTGAATGTCCTTCAGATACGAACGTTCTTCCTGATCACAGAATGAAAATGCCACACCACTCGCATTGGCCCGCCCCGTACGACCAATCCGGTGTACGTAAGTTTCCGGCACATTGGGCATATCATAATTGATTACATGAGAAAGTTCATCCAGATCAATACCTCGCGAAGCAATATCGGTCGCTACTAATACTTTTGTATCACCATCGCGAAAACTGCCCAAGACTTTTTGTCTTGCTTCCTGCGATTTATTGCCATGAATGGCACCGGCATTAATACCGGCTCGATTTAACACTCTGGCGATTTTATCCGCACCATATTTTGTCCTTGAAAAAACCAGAACGGATTCGATAGGTTCGGTTTTCAAGAGGTGCAGCAGTAATTTTGATTTACCCTGCTTATTTACAAAATAAATAGATTGATCAATTCTTTCAGCGGTTGTTTGTTGCGGCTTAATAGTCACACGTTCAGGATTCCCCAGAATTTTTTGAGACAGCGCGACGATTGGTGGAGGCATAGTTGCAGAGAAAAAGAGTGATTGTCTTTTTTCTGGTAATTGAACCAATAATTTTCGGATATCATGAATAAAACCCATGTCCAACATTTGGTCCGCCTCATCCAAAACAAAATATTTAATATTTTTTAGAGAAACCAAACCCTGAGACATCAAATCCAACAGTCTACCGGGTGTTGCTACGAGTATGTCGACGCCATTTTGTAATGCTCTCGTTTGGTTACCTTGCTTGACACCTCCGAAAATAACGGCATGTCGAAGCCTTGTAAATTTTCCATAATTGCGAAAACTCTCGCCAATTTGTATGGCCAGCTCGCGGGTTGGTGTCACCACTAAAGCCTTTATACCATTTATATTGCTCTTCTTTTTATCAAGAAAAATTTGTTGAATAATCGGTATGGCAAAAGCAGCTGTCTTCCCGGTACCCGTTTGAGCACAAGCAAGTAAATCTCTGTTTTTTAGCAGTACTGGAATTGCCTGCTCCTGAATGGGTGTCGGGTTTTTATACCCCTCTTGCTCAAGTGCATTGAGTATTGGATCGATGATCCCTAGTTGTTTAAAATTCATAAGAAAATAATAAGATAAAAATAGGCCATCTAATAGATCATCACGATCTCGCACTGCTTCTTAGGAGGGAATAAACGACATTGAGTGCTTCTTAAAGTGTAATTCAATAATCTGGCCAGAAAAAAGATATTTTGTTTTGACTGGAAAATATAACTACTGTTAGAACGATATTTCAAGAAAAATGTTTCGGGAGTAAAATAAAGGAAGCTGAAAAGTCTACCGTATTAAACCGGCAGACCTTTCCATAAAAGATTCTAAATGTATCTAAATGACTCTTACTTCGACTGCATTCAAACCTTTTTTACCCTGAGCCAAATCGAATTCAACCTGGTCACCTTCTCTGATATCATCGAGAAGACCGGATGAGTGAACAAAATAGTCAGTTTTTGAACTATCCTCCATTATAAAGCCAAAACCTTTGGTTTCATTGAAGAATTTTACCGTTCCTTTTTTCATAATTATAAATTTAAGCGCACAAACATACACTTATTAATCCGGAATTACAGGAATTCATTTATTTATCCCAACGAGTTCCGATCCAGACGAGGTCTGAATAATGTGTAGCTTTAAAAAGCTCTGAATCGAAATTTTGCTCCGGGTCATGGTAGGAAAGTCGGTCAAAGCAGACTTCATGAATATTGTTGTACCGGCCAGTCGCTGCAGTAACCCCCCAATAGACATAAGGATTCCCGCCAAAAACTTTGTTCACGAGATCAAATGAAGCAGCAATAACCTGATTACCATCGATTTGCACACTTATGGTTTGGGAAACAGGATCCCAAATCACATAAAATCCATGACGATTACAATCTTCTATATTTGGAAGCTTTACCGGACCGGCCAGATCATTCCAATGCCCTACCCGTCCATTTAACATGATGGCAATATGGTCTTCGACCGGATCATTCAAGTGCTCATTCAACCAGGTATCTATTTCAATGCCTACAGACGGCATCAATCCGGAAAATCCGATTCCTTCGCCCCGGAAACCGACCCGATTTGCCCTTGGTGTCATTGCGAAAACCATTCCATCCGCTCCGGAAGCATCCTGACAACCAACCATGATTGATAATCGGATCGAAAATGGCTCTAACAGGCTAATCGGTTTCTTATACCAAATGGAACCGGACGAATAATCAATTTCTTCAGTAAGACGGAAACACTCCTCCTCGGTCAGATAGGTATCACCACTCATGGTAAAATCTTCAACCGTTGGGCGTTGACCAAACAAACTTCCACAAAGAAACAGTGCGAGAAATAAGGGGAACATTTTTGGAGCCCACATCATCATCTTAATATATCATTTTTTTCGCTGTATCACCACTTTTTAACTTTCATCGGCAATTCCATGATCCAGCCTCACTGACGACCCATTAGCTGAGCAGAATATCTAAAATCAACTATTTTAGCGCAATGCCGGGATATCGAAACGATTTCATCCAGAAGATAGGGAGTTTTGCTACCACAATCAACCTCGATAATTTATTGAGGTGGTCAGACCAACGGCTAGTTCTTCCGGTTTATCACCTCGCCACGGACGACAATGTGCCACATATTCAACATCTATACCCGGTAAAAAACATTGATCAGTTTCAGATAGATCTCGAGTTTTTATTAAAATATTTTGAGCCCATTGATTTAGCGAGCCTGATCCAGCATGTGGAGGGCTCAAAACAACTATCGAAACCCTCATTTCATCTCACTTTTGACGATGGCTTGCAGGAATTTGCTTCCACCATTTCGCCTATTCTCAAACAAAAAGGAATACCCGCTACCAATTTTCTTAATACAGCTTTCATCGACAATAGAGATCTTTTTTTTCGTTACAAAGTCAGTCTGATCATTGACCAACTATCTCTATCAGAAACACCGTTACAAAAGCAGATAAAAAAAGACTTTTTTGAATCCAGTTCGAAAGAGGTAAGTCTATCCGATCTGCTTTTGAGATTAGAGTACACCGACCTTGTCTTAATCGATCAGATTGCAGAAGAACTAAAAATTGACTTCACGGACTACCTGAAAGGTCACCAACCCTATTTAACCTCAATGCAAATCTCTCACTTAATAGAGGAAGGATTTACTTTTGGAGGGCATAGTATCGACCATCCCCTCCTCGGCAAATTACCTCTGGACGAGCAAATCCGCCAAACCATTGAATCCGTAGAATCCGTTAGTCACCAATTTAATTTACCCTGGAAGACGTTTGCTTTTCCTTTTACCGATTACGGTATATCAATGCATTATTTTGATCACTTTTATGGCGATGATCGTCATCTGGATCTTTCCTTTGGCAGTGCCGGACTCAAGCAAGATATTTATGCCCGGCATTTGCAGCGAATTCCGATGGAGATGGGATACCTGCCAGCAGATAAAATCATTCATGGTGAATTACTTTACTTTTTGATGAAGCGTCCTTTTGGTAAAAACTATATTGTCAGGAAATGATTCGTCTGCAACCATATAACCGGACCCAACTCAGGGCGTTAATCGATGCACCTGCTTTTTCGGAGTTGCCCTTCTTACCGATCTCCTATCATAGAGCGATATCGCACATTCATAATCCAAGAGCAGATCAAGACGACACCTTGTTGATCATTGCTTATGATGACCAAAAGATGGTAGGTTATCTCGGAATATTACCGGATTGGATCTTTGATCAATCTGGAAATAAAAGCAAATGTGGTTGGCTCAGTTGCATGTGGATTGATCCTAACTGCCGTGGAAAGGGGATCTCTAAAAAACTGGTAGCACACGCATTAGAAAGTTGGAATCAAAAAATACTGGTCACGGAATTTACCGGTCCGGCAAAAGGTCTCTATGATAAATCCGGTGCATTTAAAGATCTTCAGATCAACGAAGGGATCCGACTCTACATAAGGGCCGATCTGAGCAAATTATTACCCCCTAAAAGTCAATATTTTAAAAAACTAAAACCATTTTGGCAGGTCATAGATTTATTGTTTAATAAGGTTTTTGACATTCGATTCTCGTTTATCCATTTACCCAAGCCAAACTGGCAATATGTAAGTGATATTGATCAAGAGCTGAATAATTTTATCTCTGGACAACAGGAAAATCAGATTTTTATCCGGCAGCGGGAAGAATTAAACTGGATTTTAAATTATCCCTGGATCATATCATCCAACGAGGATGCGATGAGTCAAAAATATTATTTCAAAACTGTGGCAAAAACATTTGAACAAAAGGCCATAAAACTAGAGAACGAAAGTAAAGAAATTGTTGGTTTTAT
>JAGQWV010000594.1 GCA_020437045.1 Saprospiraceae bacterium
TGACCATACGTGCTTATCGTCCCTACGATCAACAGGAATAGTACCTGCAGATACTTGAAGGGCGAATTAAGCCGCGTAGTCCCGGACGGGAACCAACACGAATAATCCGAAGAAGTAAAACTCGTCTTTTTCATGAGTAATAGTTTTAGTTAAATAAAATTTTCGGTTTCTGCATAAGTCAAACATGGGCTTTGGATAATCTGTAGCCCGACATATTATTATCAAAGACAATACCAAAGCCCGAAATTTTAGGTAGAAGAACAGATGATGAAAATTACTTATGCATTAAGAAAATTTTTAATGTGTATTTGGTCATATTTCATCCCTCCTCTGAGCGCAGATCTTACATACTCCAGATATAGCATATGATCATGGCTTATTATCAGTCATCTAAACATTATAAAAAATTATAATATGATGAATATACAGATATGTACATTGATATGACAGATTTCTTTATATGTAGTATTTCGATATATAAACCCACTGAAAAAAAAATCAAAAAAAAAACCACGACTCAAAAAGTCGTGGTTTTTCTTATTAAAATTGGGTCTGATTTGCCCCCTTATTCATTCATTTCTAGACATTTTCCACTTCATAGACGGGCTCCGTCCATCCATATCGATCTTCAATTTTACCAGATCTGAGTCCGTTAATCTCCTTTTTCAACAGTTGCGCGAGACTATCTTTACGTGGATTCAACTCAATCAGATGATCTTTATAGCCAATTTGCTGTACATCTACCGCTACAGCTGCTGTGCCGGCACCAAAAACCTCTTGTAGTTGATCATTCTGATAAGCTTCCACCACTTCATCCATGGATATCGGTCTAATCTCTACTGCATATCCCTTATCTTTCAAAATATGCAAAAAACTGTCTCTCGTGATTCCCTTAAGGATGGCTCCATCCGTTGGTGGTGTGATGACTTTATCATTAATAACAAAGAAGATGTTCATGGTGCCAACCTCTTGAACATATTTAAAGTCGCGACCATCCAACCATAGCACCTGATCAAATCCTTTCTGTTTTGCTTCTTTAGATGCTAATAGTGAGGCGGCATAATTACCAGCCGTTTTTGCTTCCCCAACACCACCTTTGGCTGCCCTGATATAGTCTGTACTCGCAAGGAGTTTTACTGGATGACTATAGTAAGGAGCTACGGGTAAGGTCAAAATAATGAAAACATAGCTTTCTGATGGTGCTACTCCCAAAAATTCATCTGTAGCAAACATAAAAGGCCGAATATAAAGGGCACTACCTTCATCTCCCGGGATCCAATCCCGTTCCATAGAAACCAACTGACGTACCGCTTCCACAAATAAAGCAGGATCTATGGTAGGCATACACATTCTCTTGGCAGATGCATTCATCCTCGCCGCATGCATATCGGCCCGAAATAAAAGTGGAACGCCATCTTCATTTTTAGATGCCTTCATTCCCTCAAAAATTGACTGTCCATAATGCAATGTTAAGTTCGCCGGATGCATAGGAATAGATCGTACACCTTCGATACGCGCATTTTGCCATGAACCATTCTTGTATTCCATGATAAACATATGATCGGTAAAAACCCGGCCAAATGGAATCTTCGTTAAGTCTGTCTGAGGTAACTTTGATAATTTTACTTTATCAATCCTGATTTCCATCATTTTGTAGATTGTTATGATTTGTAAATGTAGGTATTTTGCCCTTTCCTGTGACTGATGTCTGCCAATTAAAACGTTTTTTAATTAGAATGTGTTTCTTCTTACTGCAGGACTTCTGAGATTTAAGCATATTTGTAGTATGTCAACATAATCTATGCTTCTCTCTTAATGCGATGAATCAATGACCAATAATCCTTTTCCTAATCTCCCTTCCTATCAACTACCATCTGCAGATCCCAATATTATGTCCGGTGATCTCAACTTGAAATATTGGATTATACTAACCATTCAAGAATATGAGAACAAGGATCTTTATGACTTTCTGGACAAAATTATGCAAGCTATTGGGGTGAATAATGGTACAGACAGTATGGTGGCGATACTTAATCAAACAGAACTGTTGTCGCTGGCCACGATGCTTGAAAATACAGAGTCTCCTAAGACAGTGATCAGTTTTGGTCTAACCTCCCACCAACTCGGTCTATCGGTTCCATATATGCCCCAGGAGCTATTTTATTTGAGAGATCATCGTTTCTTATTTTGTGACAATCTCAAATCCCTTAAGACCGATGCTAACCGCAAAAGAGCACTTTGGGATTCACTTCAACTCCTTAAATAGACAGGCCTCCTCATTTTCAAAAATTCTGCGCTTTGATTCAACTTATTTTTGCTTCGAGAAATCAAAATAAAACAAAAGAAATAAATAATATTCTGCAGCATACCTTTCCAGGTAGAATTGAGGTAAAAGGTCTGGAGTCCTTAGATTATGTGGGAGATATTCCGGAAACCTCTTTAACCATTTCTGGCAATGCAACACAAAAAGCCATGTTCATCTATGACCGATATCACCAAAATTGCTTTGCAGAAGATACCGGCCTTGAAATAACAGCTTTAAATGGCGAACCGGGAGTATATTCGGCACGATATGCCGGTATACAAAGAAATGATCAGGACAACATAAATCTTGTCCTGGCTAAAATGACCGGACTAACTGAACGATCCGCCAGATTCAAAACGGTAATTTCATTAGTTTATGAAAATACACCATATTTATTTGAAGGAATTTGCAAAGGAAAAATTGCCCTAGCGAGAAAAGGTAATGGCGGCTTTGGTTACGACCCTATCTTTATCCCAGATGGATATGATCATTCGTTTGGAGAAATGCCGTCATCAGAAAAAAACAAAATAAGCCATCGGAATATAGCACTGCAGAAAATGATACAACTCTTCTCTGAAAAAATCCTATAGAAATAAGTCCGAAATAAAGAAAATGCTAAAGAGCATACTTGCCACACCATTAGTGGTAAAAAATGCCATATTAACCTTATCCAATTTTCCCGGACCTACCAGCGTGTGCTGATAGATCAATAATGCGATAAAAATCGCGGCACCGATCCAATGCAGAGAATTAAGGGCAGGCATTTGATTTTTTCCTATAATTCCTGCAACTATAATTAACAGGGCGCAAATAATATGTAGAATCGATGAAATAATTAGTGACTTTTTTGCCCCAAATCTCGCCGGAATCGAATACAAATCTTTTTCCTTATCAAATCCTTCATCCTGCAGAGCATAAATTATATCAAATCCAGCAACCCAACAGAGAACACTCAAACTATACAAGACAGGTAGCCAGGAAAAATATCCAGTCACCGCCAAATAGGCTCCAATAGGTGCCAGGGACAAACCTAATCCCAAAATTAAATGACATAAAAAAGTAAATCGCTTGGTATAGCTGTACCCTAAAACGACCAATAACGCAATGGGAGAAAGCCAAAAGCAAATGGGATTTATAAAATAAGTCGTGGCGATAAATAAGGCAGCGTTAAGTACCACAAACAATAGGGCTCGTCTGGCAGTAATGATGCCCGAAGGTATTTCTCTTTTTTGTGTGCGGGGATTAATCTTATCAATATCCCGGTCGACGTAGCGATTGAATGCCATGGCAGCACTGCGGGCAAATACCATGCAAGCCAGAACCTTCAAAAAAAGCATCCAATCTATTCTCAATGTACCAGAAGCAAAGAATCCCAGAAAAAGCCCTAACATCGCAAAAGGTAATGCAAAGATCGTGTGACTAAACTTCACCAGCGAAAGGTAATTTTTCATCCCCATGTTAATTTTCCTACAAAGCGATTTTCGGCGAATATAAGATCTAATGAAGAATTAATCCTTGGTCGATAAAAGAAAAGGTCCTCTTCACCAGGAAGAAGGACCTTTTCAAAGACTGTGTTTATCTTTTTTACCTATTTTGTAGAAGCATCTGGCATTTGAATTTCGCCAGTAAAGGTCAAAATGGTAGTTGCAGGATCAGTATTAGCAGTCACCGTTACGGTCTTCGTCTGCTTACCGCTCTTTCCCTTCGAATCAAATTCCACCTCTATTTTACCTTCAGCTCCGGGAGCGACAGGCTCTTTTGTCCAACTAGGAGTAGTACATCCACAACTTGGTTTCACATTACTTAGTACCAAAGGCTCATTTCCTGTATTGGTAAAGCTAAATGTATGGGAAACTTTTTCACCTTGCTCGATTAAACCAAAATCATGTTTAGTCTGGGCAAATTGAATGGTCGTTGTTGGGCCTACCGGCACTGCGTCTGCAGCCGGTGTCTGAACAGTGTTTGAAGAGGTAGCTACTGCATCAGCACCTGTAGTCTCCAAATCAGCTCTGGCAGCATCCTTTGCTCCATCTTTATCACCTTGACAGCTAACCATAAACAGGCTAACCAAAGCTAGAAGAAGCATTGATATAGGCAATCTCATACTTTTCATATTTTACTTAACTTTAATTTGTACAAAAATAGAAGAATTTCGCAAAGATATAAAGAACACTCTCGGCAAATTATTGTATGTCAAACAGTACAATTTCCTTAAATGTTGCAACTATCCATTTTTTTTGCAGAATTGGAGGAATTCTTCTGCCGATTGGGCGTTGAGACAATTACTCATTGGTAACCATCCTTTTCTTGCAATGATCGCGCCAAACCGAATCTGATCGATGGCTTCCTTTGCATGCGCGTCCGGATTTATCGATAACATTACTCCTCTTTCTACTGCATAAGGTATATATTTCCAATCCAGATCCAACCGGTAGGGGCTGGCATTTATCTCGATAGCCACTTGATTTGCGGCACAGGCATCAATCACCTTATGGATATCCAAAGGGTATCCACTCCTCCCCAATAATAACCTTCCTGTAGGATGTCCGACCATATTAGTATGCGGATGTTCTATTGCCCGGATCAGACGTGCTGTTGCTTTTTCCTCATCCATTTTGATATTGGTATGAATCGATGCAATTACCAGTTCAAAGCCCGATCTCAAATCATCATCATAATCCAGTGATCCATCATTTAATATGTCACATTCGATGCCTTTAATAATTCTAAACTGAGGATGCTGCCGGTTAAGCTGGTCAATCTCTTCCCATTGGGCCAAGACCTTCGGTTCATCCATACCATCCGCATAGACCGCTATCTGCGAATGATCAGTCACAGCCAAATACGAGTATCCCTGATCTTGACTATATTCACTCATCTCCCTAAGGGTATGAATCCCGTCACTGGAGGTAGTATGGGCATGAATAACCCCTCTTATATCATCCAGATTAACTAGTTTTTCAGGAAAGTTATATTCACCAATCCACGACGTTCGGCATTCAGCAGAAATCAAGGGATATCCAATCGATTGGAACGCCAATTCCTCACTATTAAAATGTTGATTTTCCCATTGTCCGGTTAATGCTTCCGGACCTGTGGTTTTCAACCAACTATCTTCAAAGCCATTCTTTGCCGCCTTATAAATGATCACCTTGGTCTGCTCTCCCCATATACCTTCCCATTGCCCAGCATCAAGTCTCTCTTCTTGAAGATTTGCAATGTTGAGGTTCGGCCATTCATCGGCATACTCCATGAGATATTCCAACTTGCCTAACACTTGCTCCTGCCGCCTTAAATCTCCCGTCATTTCCCACCGTAAGCCCGGAGCACAACTACGCAGGTGATCCAATAACTCCTTGGCGGCTAACTCCACGTTTGCAAACAGTACATTAGACCGATTACGCAAGAAAAATTCCAATTGCTTGCGAATTTCCTCCTGGGTCTTGGCACCAAATCCTTTCAGTTCAATCAATCGATTTTCATTGCAGGCATAGAGCAGTTCAGTAGCATTTTCGACTCCCAGTTCATCCCAGGCTACTTTTACCTTTTTCGCTCCCAGCCCTTTTATCTGGAGCATCTCCTGAATACCTTCCGGCACTTTTTCTTTATAGCGTTCCAGGGTCTTCATTTTGCCCCCGGCAAGCAATTCCTGAATTTTACCGCTTATGGCACTTCCAACGCCTTTCAAGCCCTTGATCTCCTCCTCTGTCATTTCCGAAAGTGGAGTACCCAACTTTGACAATAAGCCGGCTGCAGACTCATAAGAGCGAATTTTAAAAGGATTTTCACCCTCCATTTCCATCAACTTTCCCAACAGTCGAAATGCCCTTGCTATCTCTTTATTTGTCATGAACCAATTATCGTTTCTGTGGAAAGTATACATTCATCCCTTGATACCGGATCTATTTATCTTATTGAGGAAATTTTTGAAAGACACGTTCATAAATACCACTACTGTCACTAAAAAAATAACCTTCACTGTTGGTCGATGAATGGATTACAAAGTGATGCGTCGTATCCCGTGAAGTGTAGCAATCGATCTCAACCGGTGCCGACATATTATTACCTTCTATTTTTAATCCTTTTATTCGGTCACCCACAGAAGATTGATCATTGACAAAGGTGGCTCCTGACACAGATCTTACGGTATTTAGATAACTTGCCACGGAAGCTGAATCCAACGGTTCACCAGAAGCCGTTTGCCAACTGCTGTCCATCTTCATGATAATCTTAGATTCTCCATTTTCTTCGAGAGTCAATTTGGTGAGATCAGTACTCGTTAGTGATGTCAATATTTTATTTCTGTAACTATCAAATCCCTGGGAAAGACTCATGCTCAGAAATCCATCGACAGAATAAACCGACTGGTCGTCAAACTTTTTAATATACGACAGTCCACTTCGGGTGGCTTGATTAAAATTAAATCTTCCCACTACAATATCCGCCAACTTCTTTTGATTATTTAACAATTCAATCCTGGTTCCACCTTCATCAGCAACCGCATAATCCTTATAACGCTCCGGATTTTTTGTTACTACTCTTTCCGCTGTTATAGACGAAAGATTTGACAGTAAAGATCCAACCGCAGCCGACGTTGCCTGAAATTGTTGATTGCCCCTTTGCAATTGCCATCCGTTACCGGTCTTAGATATTTCAAACATCTCTTCGCCCTGAGCCGGATGGATAATTAATTTATTTACCTCAGCTGTATCAACTTTCATGATTTCGGGATCAAAACTGCGCTCTCGATTTCCGCTAAAAACCTTAGTCAATAAATAGATCAATAACAACGCACCAAAAACAATTGCAAGCGTTTTATTATTCATAAGTCTCCTAAGTTTTTATTGTAAAAATAAAATAAGTTAAACCCAACGTTCCTGCATTCTCCGCAACCGAACATTTTTACTGCGCTGACTTCGCAAAAAGCCATATACCAGAATTAAGATGATCGGTAACAGGAAATTGAGATACTTTAAAAATGATCTTCTACCATCTTCCAGGTCTTCTATGGGCCGGGAACTTACCCCTTTTGTCCTCAACTCGATCAGCCCTGTATCGTCTGATAGCCAGTCTATGCTATTGACCATCAAACTTACATTATCCGGATTTTGACCTCGCTGGCCGCTGACCGGAAAACTTCCATCCGAGACTACAATTAATTTTCCCGGGGCTTGTCCAAAATTTCCTTCCACCAATGCCGCTATGGGAATATTCTGCTGGGGAAAATCCGCATTGGTCCACTGCTTTTGAATATCAAAATAAGTCGGCACTTTTACGGAACCACTCTTCTCCGAACTGGTCACTAATGGCGTAAATCGAAGGCTACTGTCACCCAGAAAACGAACCGGACTGGCAAATTCAAAAATGACCTGTTCTAATCCTTTGGTAATCGGATGGTCAGGAAATTTTTTAATTAATGGCAAATAAGGAAAGCTCACCTGATTATTAAAGGTGAGAAAACCATTGCGTTGTTGCACGGTAACGTTTCCACAACTGGCATCCGTAATAAAACTGTCATCGACCACAATACCTTTATTGGCCAACCAGGTTACCAGTCCTAAATCAATAGCGGATCCAGCTGCCGTTTGCAAATCGCCATTCACCCGGTCAAACGCCAGGAAAAAATGTCCGCCCCGGTCTAAAAAGGCATCCAATTTGGCCAGATCAGCAGACCGGATAGTATCACTGGGGCCAACCATAGCAACCGTATTAAATCGGGCGTCTATCTGATCGACAGAAGGCAGATCTAT
>JAGQWV010000595.1 GCA_020437045.1 Saprospiraceae bacterium
TTATGGTACTCTGGGTAATCAGATTCTGACAACCTCTGGTGGTAGCCAGATTTATTACCCTTATATCTCTACCTTGGGTAGTGGAACATCACCATATATGATGTCTTCCGCTGGACGTATTCCGATCGTTACTGCCGCCGGTTTGGTAAGCCCAACATTAACCTGGGAGAGTGTGGTGTCGAAAAATTTTGGTATCGACTTTACCATCCTCAATCAGCGACTGGATGGTTCATTTGATATCTATACCAGAGATACGAAAGATATGCTTACCGATGTCGAATATCCCGCCATCCTGGGAACAGCGGCACCGAAAGCTAACTCAGCTGATCTCCGTACTTCCGGTTGGGAAACCTCCCTTACCTGGCGTGATCGGATTGGATCGGATTGGAGCTACCGGGTCACTCTGGCTTTGTCTGACTGGACTGCCGAAATCACTAAGTATGATAACCCGACCGGTGCACTTTCCGAATACTATGTTGGACAGAAAATTGGAGAAATCTGGGGTTATGAAACCGTTGGAATCTTCCAAACCGATGAAGAGGTAGCTTCTTCTGCCGACCAGTCGAGAATTGGTGCAAACTGGAGAGCAGGTGATATTCACTATGCAGACTTGAATGGCGATGGCATTATTAGCCCCGGAAACAATACCTTGAGTGATCCGGGTGATCGAAAGATTATAGGAAATGAGTCACCGAGATTGAATTTTGGAATCAATTTGGATTTGACCTATAAGAACTGGTCACTTCGATCCTTCTTCCAGGGGGTTGGCAAGAGAGATTACTGGCCTTCTTCCGGAAACTGGACCTGGTTCTTCCCATTCAATGCCGGTCATGTCGAATGGTACTTTGTGACCGATACCTGGACCGAGGAGAATAGAGATGCCTATTTCCCTGCCGCTCACATTTCGACGAATGACAAGAAAAATCTACAAGTACAGTCACGTTATTTACAACAAGCCAGTTATATCCGTTTAAAGAACCTTACGCTGGCGTATGACTTTTCTCCGAATATGCTACGCAAAACGGGGATCGGTGGTGTTCAGATTTATATGACCGGAATGAACCTTTGGGAATATTCAAAAATTCGCAAACCTCTTGATCCTGAACAGACCCATACCAACGTCCTTTCCGGTGAAAACTTCAATGGTGCAGTGGAATATCCAATTCAGAGAATCTTCTCGGTTGGTGCTAGTGTATCCTTTTAAACAGATATAAAAAATAAATAAGATGAAGAATATCTTTTCTAAATATAAACTGTTGCTGGCTCTCTTGGTCCTGGCCAGTTGCAACGATGATTTCCTGGAGCGATATCCGCTCGATGAAATCAGTAACGAAACTTTTTGGAATACTGAAAACGACCTGGCTGTTTACAATAATAGCCTATATGACTTAGCAAGAAATGACGATAATGTTCCGATCCTAATGGCCCATGATGATGGCTTTGATAGTCACAAATATGGGATCTGGTATACGGATGAATTTACCGATAATATTGCGCCGCGTCATAGCCGTCATACAGTCTATCAGCAGGTGCGGGCTGGAAAACATACGACACCCAGTAGTGCAGGAGGACAGTGGTATGGTTATAAAGGTTGGAATTTCCTTCGGGCGATTAACGTCGGATTGGATAATTACAACCGGGCGGCCATTCAACAGAGTACTATTGATAAGTATGCTGCGGAAGCGCGTTTATTCCGTGGTTGGTTTTACGCGGATAAAGTGTCCAAGTTTGGAGATGTACAGTGGGTCGATCACGAATTGTCTACCGAATCTGAAGAATTGTTTGGCTCCAGAGATCCCAGGGAAACGGTGATGGCTAATGTATTGGAGGATTTAAATTTTGCCACAGAGAACCTGCCCGATGATTGGGGTGATGGTGGCGGCCCTGGAAGATTGAATCGCTGGGCTGCTTTGTTGGTGAAGTCCCGGGTGTGTCTTTTTGAAGGCACCTGGCGCAAATACCACGGAGGTTCCAATGCCGATATGTGGATTCAGGAAGCAGCCAATGCGGCTAAGGAAATCATTGACAATGGGCCTTATGATTTATATATCACAGGTGATCCCGAGCATGATTATAATGCGATACACCGGATTCCTGCCGATTTAACTGGTGTTCCGGAAGTGATGTATTGGAGAAGATACCAGCTAGGTGTCTTTACCAATCACGTGCAAAGCTATCACCGGGGTTACAATGGTGGTGCCACCAAGAGCCTGGTAGAAGACTATTTGTGTACCGATGGTCTACCCATTACACTTTCTCCGATGTATCAAGGAGACGCTCAAATCGAAAATGTCTTTGAAAATAGAGATCCCCGTTTACGACAGACCATATTACATCCGGATGATGTACTTTATTATGGTTATGGCAATTACGATACCCGGCCTTATCCCAGAGTAAGGGGTATGGAAGGTGGACAGACGGTTGAGACTGGATACCACATCATCAAGGTCTTTGATCCGGGTACAGCCTATGCCACGTACAACACCTCAGCAACACCGGCAATCATTATGCGATACGGCGAGGTCCTGTTAAATTATGCCGAAGCCAGTGCTGAACTAGGTACCATTACCCAGGCAGACTTGGATGTCACGATCAACAGATTGCGGGATCGAGTGGCTATGCCCCATTTGGATATGGCCAATGTACAGATGGATCCGCGTTATGCTGATGATGGAGTAAGTGCACTGATTGTCGAAATCAGAAGAGAACGAAGAGTGGAACTCTTTATGGAGGGATTCCGCTATGACGACCTCCGACGTTGGAAACAAGGAAAGAAGTTGGAAAGTCCGGATTTGGGAATGCGATGGGATGATGCAGCAATCGCCCGGTATCCGAAAGCTACTGTACAATTTTCCATGGTTGATGGCGTGCCTTATATTGATGTCTATAAGGGTACCGATTGGGAAAATCCGGTATTTGATGAAGCAAAGCATTACTTGTGGCCAATTCCGCTAAGTGACTTGGCTCAAAATCCGGCATTAGGACAAAATCCAGGCTGGGAATAGTGAACGAGCAGTAGATTTCATTGAGTTTTAATCGCAATTTTGGCACCTCAATGAAGATATCAAGTGTCATATATGCGAAAAAGTGAACAGGGTCGATTGGATGTATCAATCGACCTTGTTATTTTTAGCTGAAGTCCATTACAGATGAAATCAGGAAATTCACTTTTTGCCCCGGTGCGGTTGGTCTTTTATATACTCATTTTCCTGTTTTGTAGCATAATAAGCGGTTGGGGCCAGGTGTGTTTGTCGGGTGACATAGTATTTGCTACCCAGGCTGAAGTGGATCGTTTCGCCCAGAACTATCCCGGTTGCTCAATCATTGGCGGAGGAGTTATCATAGAAAGTGGGGAGGATCATCCGATTTATGATCTCCAGGGTTTATCCCAGATCGCTCACATCGAAGGCTATCTTGAGGTTCGAAACAATAAGGAACTGCTTTCGCTGGATGGTTTGAACAATCTTCAGCAGGTAGATGGGCGATTGACGATTTCCGGTAATACTATGCTCACCAGCTTGGCCGGTTTAAGCCATCTGAAGAGCATTGCTGAGAGTGTCCGAATCTCCTCTAATTCATCGTTGAAAAGCATTGATATTTTCGATAAAGTTCTAGTGATTCGAGGAGATTTGTCGATTTATTATAATAATAGTCTTACTAAAATTGTTGGATTTGATGATTTGATTGAGATTGATGGCAATGTAATCATCAGGGAAAATGCGGTTTTATCTAATTTAGATGGACTGCAAAAATTGAGAAAAATTCGACAAGATTTATTAATTCAGGAAAATAATTTGCTTCGTGATTTATCAGGATTTATTCAATTGCAGGAAATAGGTCAAGATTTTATCGTAGATAATAATGCCTCATTTACCAATTTGAAAGGGGTAGAAGATCTACATACGGTTGGACGATATTTACAGGTGGTCAATAATGAGCGATTGCAAAGCATGACCGGACTCGACTCCGTACAAAAAATTGGTGGTCTTTTACAAATTTATAATAATCCATTGCTGGAAACGCTGGAGGGTTTGAATAAAATTGATAAAGAAAGCATTGATAATCTGGCGATTATAGACTGCCCCAGGTTAGCTGACTGTGCGGTAAATAGTATTTGTGAGTTTCTCGGGGAATATTCCGAAAAGCATTCAATTTCAAAGAATAAATCTGGGTGTAATACCAGAGATGAGATTCTATTCGAATGTGATCGCAATGGCAATTCCTCTGGAGGTGCCTCAGAAGTGATCCGATTTTATCCAAATCCGACGTTTGGAATAGTGAGCATAGAAGGATTTTCACAAGATGCCGAAAATAAAAAAAAAAAAAAAAAAAAAAAAAT
>JAGQWV010000596.1 GCA_020437045.1 Saprospiraceae bacterium
AAAGAATTATGCGAAAAAGGATTAAGGACACTGGTTATAGAACGGGGAAAAAAACTTGATCACGTTGGGGGTTATACTACCGCATCAATGGCACCATGGGAATTTGAACATCGGGGAAAAATTACAGAGGAAGACCGGAAGGATTTTCCTGTTCAAAGCAACGTATATGCTTTCAATGAAGGTACCCGTCACCTTTGGGTAAAGGATACGGAGTACCCCTACCAATCGGTGGCAGACGGGCCAGAATATCGTTGGATAAGGGGATATCAGGAAGGAGGCCGTTCAATTATGTGGGGTCGTCAATGTTATCGGTGGAGTGACCTTGACTTTACCGCGAATGCCCGTGATGGCATTGAAATCGACTGGCCTATCCGCTATCGGGATATTGCCCCCTGGTATAGTTATGTAGAAAAATTTGTTGGTATTAGTGGCCAGGCAGAGGGTATCCCTCATCTTCCGGATGGAGAATTCTTGCCACCATACGAAATGAATTGCGTGGAAACGCATGTAAAACAAGCCATCGAGTCAAAATATCCTGACCGAAAAATGACGATTGGCCGGGTTGCTAATTTGACGATACCACATAATGGCCGTGGTCAATGTCAGCGCCGAAATCTCTGCTACCGGGGTTGCCCTTATGGCGCCTATTTCAGCAGTCAGAGTTCGACCTTACCTGCCGCCCAAAAAACAGGCAACCTGACCCTGCTCACAGATACAGTCGCCGCTGAACTACTTTACGATAAAGAAACACAAAGGGTCACCGGGGTCAGAGTGCTAAACACTAAATCCGGCCAGGACAGCCTGTACAAGGCATCAGTAATATTTTTGTGCGCCTCTACACTCAACAGCACCTGGTTACTATTAAACTCCAGCAACAATGAGTTTCCCGAAGGGCTAGCCAACAGCAGTGGTGCTTTAGGTCACTACCTTATGGATCATCAATACAGAGCTGGAGCTATGGCAACTTTTGAGGGGTTCGACGATCAATATTATTTTGGTGGCCGGCCCAATGGTATTTATATACCCCGGTTTCGAAATGTCACCGATAAACATCCTGATTTTATCAGAGGCTATGGATATCAAGGCAGTGCTGGACGGCAAGGTCCGGACCGGGGAGAATCTATGCCTGGAATTGGTGCTGATTTCAAAAGTAATCTTACAAAACCTGGTCCATGGATGATGAGAATCGGCGGCTTTGGGGAAGTGCTACCTTATAAGGATAATTATGCCAAATTAAATCATGACAAACTCGATGTCAATGGCATGCCAACGTTAGACATTCATTGCCTGCATCATGAAAACGAAAAAATAATGCGGGAGGACTTTAAGAATCAGGCCGCGGAAATGCTCGAAGCAGCAGGTGGTCTCGAGGTAGAAACTTATGACGGAATTGATTATCCTGGCTTCGGTATTCATGAAATGGGTACCGCTCGCATGGGTACAGATCCAAAAACATCGGTTTTGAATAAATGGAATCAATGTCATGACATCAAAAATCTTTTCCTGACCGATGGATCCTGTATGACTAGTGCATCATGTGTAAACCCCTCAGTTACATACATGGCTTTGACGGCCCGGGCAGTTGATTATGCCGTAAAAGAACTTAAGAAAATGAATATCTGACATTGGTCAATTGCAATAGACCGAAATACAGAATCAATCTATTAAGTAAGAAAAATTCATAGTTTAAGACAAGAATGCGACAGACAAGTGCAGCATTTCTGCAGTAACTGATATTACTGTCGAAACAATTTTTTGTCAGATCGAATCCTGATACTGACCGACAGCGTCAGTAGAAGTGAATCCGAGTATGGCCTTTGCCACATAAGGCTTTCGATGATGATAAGATGGCGAAAATGAAGTAGCATATTATATTCTCTTCCTATCCAATAATTTAAATCCTTGCATCATCTTTTTGACAAAAGGACATCTACTACAGAATTTATGGAGAAAAGAAGCTTGGGATACGACTGCCCAAAAAATCAAGAATACCTGCACACAATATACCTATATTAGTCAATGTTCCGGCAAGTAACGGAATTCCGTGATTTTCACAAATCACAGCATACCCTGATGTGTAAAAGGCTCATCCCAGCTATATTCGTGTTATAAAAATAAAACCATGAAAAATCTTTGGTGTTTCCTTATACTCCTCCCCTACGCTCTCCTAGCTCAGGATTCGGGCCACAAAGACTTTCCCAACCTTGGAATCTCTTTTGATATTCCTTCAGGATGGGTAGGACAAGAAAACGAATCAGGTTATCTCATGGGATCTTACACGGATGCCGGAATAATTTTAATGATGCCCCATCAGACGAAAGATCTCCAGCAACTCAGAAATGAAGCACGTCAGGGCGTTGCTGATAATCAAGGAACCAATCTTACTCCAATTGGTGACATAGCTGACTTTCATACAACAGGCATTCAGGCGAGTTACCAGGGTACCGTAAGTTATCAGCCGGCGAAAGCTTACGCTGTGGGTTTAGTAAATGCCTACGGAACAGGAGTTACTATCATTGCCATGACTACCGCCGAGCAATATTCCCAGAAGTATGAACAAATAGTAAAAGATGTCGCTTCGACGGTTAAATTTTCCAAGGTCGAGGTTAAAGAGTCGAAGAGCGGTTGGTCCGAATTACTACAAAATGCCCGACTAACCTACATGCATTCCTATAATTCCGGTAGCGGTAGTTATGGTGGTTATTCAACAGGGGGTGGATATAGCGATCAAGAACAAATAGATCTTTGTGCAAAAGGATACTTTAAATATTCAAGTTCAAGCTCCATGTCCTTTGATACTGGGGGTGGTTTTGGATCTTCGCATGACAGCGACCAAGGTGCAGGCACCTGGACCGTCGTGACCAATCCTCAAGGTCAGGATATTCTTCAGTTATCATTTCATAATGGGCAGGTCTATGAATATACCCTCTCTCTGGAGGATAATAAAACTTTCTTAAATGGAAAACGCTATTTCCGAACTTATGGCACTGTGACTAATGATGGTCCGGATTGTTTCTAAAGTTAAGCAACCTACTTACCCTTCAGCAATCAGGTACAGCCACCTTCCAAGTAAGTTTTTTTGGACTGTGTCTAGTAGACAAACCCATAAATTTT
>JAGQWV010000597.1 GCA_020437045.1 Saprospiraceae bacterium
GAGGAGTTATTTTTAATGGCTCCGTTCGTGATGTTGAAGGTTTGTCAGAGATTCAGGGATTTAATGCATGGATCAGAGGTTCAGATCCCTCGGCCATTAAAGATATGATGATTGCTAGTGTGAATGGGCCGATCCGAATCGGCAGAGTAACCGTATTACCCGGTGATGTCGTTCTTGCAAAAACAACCGGTGTCGCCTTTATCCCTTCTCATTTGGTGCAAAATGTCGTTATCTCGGGTGAATACACTGCGCTGCGAGATGAATTTAACCGGTTTTGCATGAAGACCCATAAATACGAATATGTCAACGAGGCTTTTGTAGTTGAAGACGATGTATTTGAGAAGGACTTTAAAGAATGGCTGGATACGTATGAGGATTTGCCAATGCCGAAAGAGGAGTTAGATGATTTTATAAAAGAGCGTGATGCAAAAATGAAAGCAAATAAAGAGAAGCAAGGGAATTAATCAGGAAGCTATTTAATTACTGGCTGGTTTTATTCGCGATATTATTTTGATCGCTCACAAACCAAAAAACACATGGTTAGCTGCGCTATATCGAGGCTTTATGGGGTATGCAGACAAAAGAGCCAGCTAAGAAGCTAAGCTAGTATTAGAATTATTTCCAGGATAGAGACAAACAACATTTACTCCTCCTTTAAAGCTTTATGCAAAGCCGATCGAATTGTCGATAAGGACTGTAGACCAAGTAAGACAAACGAAAGTAGTAAAATAGTTATTCCGGCTAAAACAAATGGTAGCAGATGAAGATCGATACGGTAGGAGAAATCATCCAGCCATCGCTTCAGATAAATAAATACCAATGGAATTGCAATTAAATTACCAATAGCAATCAGGACTAAATATTGTCTGGCAAGCAGGGTGATGACACTATGGGTGGTAGCCCCCAAAACTCTGCGTATACCAATTTCTTTTCTTCTTTTTTGAAGACTTAATCGCATCAAGCCCAATAATCCCATTCCAGCAATGATCACCGCAAATAAAGTAGCCAGATTTATAAGTTTGGTCCATCGTAAATCATCCTGATAAAGAGATTGGATCGAATCGTCAAAAAAGTGAAAAACGAATGCTTTCTCCGGAAAGATTTCCTTCCAACGAGCTTCGATTGCTCTGATGATCTGAGATAAATCTCCCGGACCTACTCTAACCAGAATCTGGTATAAATTTGCAGGCCAGATATAAGTGGTTAGTCCGGTAATACCTGATCCGATCGAATTAATATCCAGGGCCAGAACAAGTGGCTCAATTTTTTGGTGCATTGTGCTAAAATGAAAATCCTTCACTACGCCGATAATCTGGTGATCATCCGAAAACTTTCCAGGAAGTTGTTCTTTCAAGGGGTCCTTCCAACCAAAGTGTTTGACTAGAGTCTCGTTAACCAGAATGGCATTATTGGCATTCGGTGCATCGGCTCTGAAGTCCTCTCCTTGTACGATAGTCATATCCATCGTGGATATATAGAAAGGATCTACTTGATTATAGAATATGTTTTCTGTCTTTCCATCGTTTTGTTCAAATCCAAGTTGCGTCCATGGTTCCTTGACATTATTCATGGATGCACTTACCTTCCTAACTTCGTGTACTCTGAGGACTTCTGTACGAAATCGCTCGACAATTTGTTTTGCATCTGCAACGGAAGTCGGGCCGTTCAGGTTTATTTCCAACAATCGCTCCTTTTCAAAACCGAGATCTTTATTTTGAATAAATCGCATTTGTGCCCGCATACCCATCGCTCCCATTAACAAGATGATCGAAAAGATGATCTGTACACCCAATAGGATCTGATTAAGAGTGCTATTATTGGCAATAGTGAAATGGCCTCGAAATGAATCAATTGCATTATGCTTAAGGAGAAATACAGCCTGGAGATTTCCATTTATTAAGGAGATTAGCATGCAAATGATCATAAAGAAAATCACTTCCTGACCTCTTATGGACCAGTTGATCTCTCCATCGATCAGGCTGGAAAAATAAGGAGATGCCAAGGCTGCCAACAGGATGCCAAAAATACCAGTAATTGTCACCAAAAAGAAAGATTCAGAAATCATCTGCTTTCTCAATTGGAATTTCTGAGCGCCAAGCGTACAGCGTAATCCCATTTCCTTTGACCTGTGTAGGGATTGGCTCGTGGAAAGAATAATAAAGTTGATCACCGCAATAGTGATCACCAGTAGAGAAAGTCCACCTACGATATATAATTTCTGAGGATTGGTAAATTTTGCATTACCAGTAATTTTATTTTCCAGATGAATTTTAACTAAAGGTTTTACTCCAATGAGCGTTTTAAATGGATCATCTTCCAATCTATTTTCAAGTACTGACGTTAAAGTGGCTGCTAATTGATCAGAATCAATCAGTTGGTTTGTCAGGATATAATTTTCGACCATGCCATAATTGTAGGATTGATATGAATCTTCTCCCACAAGAATCCTCATGTTGTCCATGTGCACCAGAAAGTCAAACTGAATGCTTGAACTATGGCTGGCTGCATCGATAACACCGGTAATTTTGAAATCTTTATCCTGACCATTTAATTTGACAGAGATAATTTTTCCAATTGGATTCTCTCTTCCATATAATTTGATGGCTTTTTCCTTGGAAAGTAGTAAGGACTCGGTTTCTCCTTCCGCAAAGGATTGTCCGTTCACAACCGGAAAATCAAAAATTTGTAAAAACCCGGGATCCACGTAGGTGATTTTTTCTTCAATAAA
>JAGQWV010000598.1 GCA_020437045.1 Saprospiraceae bacterium
GGCCATAACCAGGGTATCCAGGCACTTTTCAACCCATAAACAAAGAGTAAGGTGACCAACCACATGGTCCCAGAAATATCAAACATTCCTGAGGCGTTAGATAAACCTAACATGTACCAGGGCATTGAATTTCCTCCCAGTAAATAATCTTTTTTACTGCGCTGGGCCCTTTTCTTTAATACCAGTCCAATGATTACGGTAGAACAGAGGTAAAGCACAATGAGGGCAAGATCTAAACTGGAGAGTCGCATGGCAATTAATTAACGAACTGGAAAATACCACTTCTTCCTCGCTTTTGTCAATTTGAATTGCATCTGGAGGAGAATTATGGGTCATTCTCCGCTCATCAATCTGATCAAGCCATGATTTTATCAATGACCCGGCCTCCGAATTGCGATAGCTGCTTGTGACGGCCGTTGTGAAAATAAGTTAGATTATGGTCTTCTAGCCCCAGTAATTGGAGAATTGTTACATGCAGATCGGCAATGGGATGAACATCTTCTACCGCTGCTGCACCGAGTTCGTCGGTGGCACCTATGGTGTGTCCAGCTTTAATTCCGGCTCCAGCAAACCAAACAGCCATTGCATCCGGATTATGGTCTCGGCCATAGGCGACTCCTCCTTCCCTGATGCCGTTGTCCGGGGTTCGACCAAATTCTCCACACCAGACAATCAAGGTCTCATCTAATAAACCTCTTTGTTTTAGATCTGTTATCAGGGCGTAGATGGGTTGATCAATACTTCTGATCAATTGACCATGTGCCCGGGCCAGAAAATCGTGAGAGTCCCAGCCGGAAGAATAACACTGGACAAAGCGAACTCCTTTTTCAACCAATTTACGAGCCAATAAACATTTCCTGCCGAAATTTGCAGTGTGGGCATTTTCAATTCCATATAAATCTTTAATATAAGGGGGTTCAGACTCTATGTCGACAATATCGGGTATCTCCATTTGCATTCGAAATGCCAGTTCATAGCTGTCCATTCGTGCCTGGAGTTCTTTATGAAATGGATGTAAAGCATGATGTTTTGCATTGATTTGCTGTAGAAGTTCAAGACCTTCTTGCTGATGATACAAACTCACTCCGGGTGGTGGATTGATGTTTAGCACTGGGGTGCCTGTGGGTCTGAATGGTGTGCCCTGAAATTGGGCAGGTAGGAATCCATTTGACCAGTTTGCCGGCCCCCCTTGTGGCCAGGCCAGTTCGGGTAAAACTACAAAGGAAGGAATGTTTTCATTCATCGACCCTAGTCCGTAGGTGATCCACGAACCTACCGATGGATCCCCACCAAATTGATTGCCGGTATTTATATGATACATTGCTGTCGGGTGGTTTACCGAAGAGGCCTGTAGGCCACGATAAAAACAAATATCATCTGCGACCTTGGGCAGATACTCAAACGGTTCGCTCATGTCTGCTCCCGAATGTCCTACTTTGCGGCTATTGAAAGGACTCCTTACAATGTAACGATTGCCGGATGACATCGCACTAAACTGCTCTCCCTTTCGCTCAAATTTTGAAAGGTGGTACTTCTTCAGTTCAGGTTTCGGATCGAAAGTGTCGATATGAGATGGACCCCCTTCCATGGTTAGAAATATGCAAGACTTTGCTTTGGGGATCACCATCGGAACTTTCCGGCCATTTATTTCCGGCGTTACTTTGACTAAGTCTGAAGACTTTTTGCACCCTAGTGTACTGGTTAGAGCAACGGCACCAATACTGGCTCCCAGACCGTATAAAAATTGACGGCGATCCCAATTTCCTTTTGCATTAGTACACATAGACAAACTCGTTGCTATTAAACAAAATGTGGCAATAATCAGCCAGTGCCCGTACCTCTGGTGATACTTCCGCATATTGCGGGTCTTCTTCATAATTGGAATATATATCGAGGGGTTCTCTAAAAGAAAACGATTCACCGGTCATTTCCTCAAACATCTCCCGGACGACCTCTCTGGGCCTCTCGATTCTACTGCCAGGAATTTCTTTATGATACTGAACCATGGATTCCATGTATCTTCTGGCTTGATCAATTTCCTCTCCCACGGGTTCTCTAAGCCAAACTTTTTGAATGGCAGTTCTGATCTGTTGCTCGATTTCTGAATTTGACCGGGAAACCAGAATGGATAAAGCTAATGCCTGTTTTCTGATTTGATCACTATTAAAAAGTGCCAGTGCCTGGGGAGATATGGTCGATATACTTCTATGACCACAGGGGATTTCAGTCGAAGGCCGGTTGAACACAGTAAGAAATGGATTTTCGAGGCTTCTGATCCTTTCTGTATACACGGTACGGCGGTTTCGTTCGGATCTGGTACGGTTAGGCTGGTATGCCTGAGCGACCGAGCCCATGATATGCCGTGGTTGTAGAGCAACTTCCTGGTTGATTTCTGGTCGGGCAGGAATTCCGCCACTCGCAGGATTTAATTCTCCGCTAGTGTAGAGGATCGCATCCCGGATTTCTTCAGCACCCAGACGGCGGGGATTGAAATGAGCAAAGAATTGATTATTGGGGTCCAATTGACTACTTTCCAGTGCAGGTTGACAACTCCTTTGGAAAGTTTCGGATGTAAGTATCAGGGTGTTCAGCTTTTTGAGCGACCAATTATTACTAATGAGATAATGAGCCAGAAAATTGATCAAATCAACGAGTCTGGGATTTCTGGAAGCCGTTCCAAAATTGTTCGGATCTTCCGTGAGCCCCTGGCCAAAATGGCATTGCCAAATCCTGTTTACAATGGATCTTGCCGTCAATGGATGATTGGCATTCGTGATCCATTCGGCAAGAGCCAATCTTCTGCCCCCACCAGATCCGGTGATTTCGGGAGCCAGAGCCGAATCTGGTTGATCCGTCTCGGATTGATCAATAAGGGATATGGCCTGCAAAACACCGGGAGTTACCTCTTGAAGTGGAGAAAAAACCGATCCGGCCTGCAATAGATAGGTGCGAGGTAATGAATCTTCCGTTTCCTCAGGTTTATTCATTTCCCGGCCACTGAAAACAATACGGTCTGATCCGTCGTACACTGAAAATGCAAGTGGCATGAATTTCCGTTGCTCGGCATTCAGTGTTTGAAAACGCTTCTGTAATACTTTGCGATATCCTAAGTCAGCATTACTCAGACCTAAATACCTGGGTGGCTGTTCTGCATCCGGTAGCTTTCGTCGTTCTTTTTTCGATAGGTACTTTTTTCCTCGTTCTTCATACCACTGATGGGCTGCAGCTTCCTCCCGGGCATAAAGCTCATCTAACTCCTTACGGGTCCGATCGATCCACCAGTTCATCCGTTTCTTCTCCTCTTGCATGAAGTTCAGATTTTCTTCCGGCAGAAAAGCCGCTGGTTGATCGGCAAATTGAGTGGTGGCAAAGACCGCTTGCAGGCTGTAATAATCATAACTGCTTATGGGGTCAAATTTATGATCATGACATTTGGCACACATCAGGGGTGTTGAAAGAAATGTTTCTCCCACACTGTTTACTACATCATCCAGAAATAGCTGTCTGGTTTCTTTGGCTACACTCATAGCTGTGTGTTCCCAGGGCCCCATCCTCAGGAATCCGGTGGCTACAGCCATTTCGGGGTCCTGAGGATCCATTTCATCGCCAGCGATCTGTTCCCGGATAAACTGGTCAAACGGTTTATCTTCGTTGAAAGATCTTATGACATAGTCACGATACCTCCAGGCATTGGGACGGATATAGTCATTTGAAAAACCATCACTGTCTGCATATCGGACCAGATCTAGCCAGAATTGGGCAAATTTCTCTCCATAGGTTTTTTGATTTAAGAGGCTGTCCACCAATTTGTTGTAATAGCTGGAGTCGTTTGTCTCCACAAACTTTCTAATTTGCTGGTAAGTAGGAGGGAGCCCGGTAAGATCAAAATACAATCGCCTGGCAAGTTGTTCCCGTGATGCCAATGGCGCCTTAGGTAATCCCAACTTATCCAGCTCCAAATCAATCAGATAGTCGATGGGATTACGATCCGAAGGGATATCAATATCTGGAAGAGGTTGATAGGCCCACAGATCTTCAAGTCTGTAAGCTTTATTAGACCAACTTTCGTTAAGTGCATGTTGAGAGGGAATGACTATTCTCCCTTTTCCCTTCCATTGTGGATCATTTAAAATGGCTTTTTTAGCTTCTCCATCAGGCCACGGTGCTCCACCATCAATCCACTTGGAAAATAATTCAATTTCCTCAGCACTAAGTCGTTCTGCCGCTTTTGGTGGCATGGCGGTTTCTGGGTCTAGTCGCTTAATAACATGTACGAGAGTGCTAGCCTCACTGTTTCCTGGTACGACCGCCGCACTTCCTGATCTACCCCCAGATAATAGTCCGGCACGAGTAGTTAAATTTAACCCTCCGGATATATCCGTTGGATCGGCACCATGACAGGACTGACATTTTGCCTGCAAAAGGGGCTCTATCTCAAAAACAAAATCAGCTGATATCTCTCCTTCTATACCACCTTTGCCAGAGAAATGGGTAATAGTACTAACCAGTGCCAGTGCTAGCAGGACAAAAACAGTGAGCCTGATATATTTTGAAAACCGCAAATAGCTAATGATTTGCTGTTAAATTAGCTCAAAATATCGGCTTTTACAATTCTGGTCGCATATGGATTTGTTAAGCGACCGACCGGTCAATGAATAGGCTACAGGGATCACCTGATGATCCATTGATTTCGTATTTCCCTACATTAATTTCTGAAGTAATTCGTTGATCGTATTTATTATTTGTTGGGCAGTTCCGGGCATGGTCTTGGAAACCATAGGCTCATAGCCACCTTCCTCATAAGCTTTATCGGTACACAAATAACCATTGTTACCATTGCAATGGGTAACAATCACTGTGTTTTTCAAGGGACTCTCTTTTTTAATCTGCATACCTATCTCCGTCATGAGTTCACCCGAGATTCCTGCAAGTACAATGGAGCCTATTTTCAGTACTGATAATCGTAAAACCTGATCATCGCCTGGTTCAAGAGTAATGCCCGGTAACCTGGAATCACTTCTTTTTTTTCCGGACGCCGTCAGCTTTGCTTCCTCAAGGGATACAGAAGAGGGAACAGAAGTCTTGATATGATTAAAAACCTGAATGGACTCATCAGCCAATATTTGGCCAATAGCATCGATATCGTTAAACTTGTTATTAGGCCCGTAAATCGGATTGATGTCGGCTGAAGCACCGGCAGTGACCATTACCATGGTTTTGGTTTTTGTGCCGAAATGATGGGCAGTTACCCCGGGCCAATCTCCGGTGATCTGAGTATTATCCTGACCACTGACGGTACCGTGACATGGCCAGTTGATAAAAGCTCCTATCGGTTGGTTTTGCAGATCATCGATACGAATGATGCTGACTTCATGATCGCAGGGACCAGCTGGATTTCTGCCTAGCCATATTCCCCCCTCCGCATGGCGGGCTCGGCGATTGATATTCATTAAGCAGGTAGTATTTCCCAATCCAATCTTTGCTGCTCGCAGGGAATGCTGAGCATCCTGAACCGTTGCAGTAAGTTTGCTTTTTAAAGTCTTGATATATTCTTTTTCCGTTTCTGAAGGATCGTGCATATAGACGGACGTGATCGGACCACCATGGTTATGGGTGGCAATGATCCATATTTTGTCCGCAGGAATACCGGTGCTCTTTTCGATCTCAATTTTGGTCTCATCCACGAAATCATGGGAAAATCCAACGACATCAGCACTCACCATGGCAATTTTTTGATCATCAAGTTCAAATACCAAAGCGGTAGCATAAATCGAATCATGAACGCCGGAGAAAGGATTGTCCCGGTTGCCATATCCACTCATACGGATGGGTGTCTCCGGCGTAATGTTTATTCGAGCGGTTCCAGCTTGAAAAACCCTTTGACCGGAGACCGATTGAACAAATAATATAAACAGAAAGAAAACAAATAGACGACGCATTTGGCTCAATTAAATAATCAAATTCTGATAAATATTCTCTTTTTATACAGCCAGTAGCATAAATACCATAAAATAGCCAACACCACTATACTGGTGATAATATGCAATGGTAGTTCCCCTAACCATCCCAATAAACTATTGGTAAAAGGTTTGACGAAATTTTCAATAAAGCCTGCTCCACCCAGGTTGGCAAATAAATAAATAAATAAAGGGTTCATTCCGACGATGGTGAAAAAAAGAACTCCCCTTTGATACTTTTTGAGATCAATCAACCAATAAGATAGGGCCAAAGCAAGAAGTGTCCAGCCACCACTTGCAAGGATGAAGGTGGAGGTACAAATTCGTTTTATAATAGGAGTAATCGGACTTAATCCATAGCCAAGTACCAGTCCAATCGCTCCGGCAATAACCAATGTTTTCAATTTCTCGCCACTGGTCTTATCACTTCTTAATAATTGCCCTGCCAGGACTCCCCAAATGGTATGGGCAGTGGTAGGAATAGCATTAAAGGAAACCCAATGTCCACGAAGATCGGCCCCACCGTATTGCAGGTCTAACCAGGTACCAAAATTTTCATTGGGTGTAAATGGATGATTGTATCCCTCAACCCAAAAAGTCCGGTAAATGATTTCGGTAAGAATAATTAGTAAGAAGGAAAAGGCAATTTGCACTTTGACCGGTTTGTCCATGATCAGATAGGCCAGAAGATAGGTGACTGAGAGTTGCGCCAATACATTTTGAAACCGGAATACTATGTGCTCGTTGCCAGCACAATAAAGTCCCCAGCCCAATAATAGCAGTAGTAGTGCACGTTGAAAGACATGCCGCCGGATCTGTTGATCAGTCTCTCCTCTTTTTCTACGGTTGGCCACTGAAAATGGTATAGCGACCCCAACGATAAACATGAAAAATGGTTGAATGAGATCCCAAAACCGAAGACCCGCCCATGGTTCATGATGGAACTGCAACGCCAATGTGTGCAACAAGCTTCCTTCAGGAAAGATCTGTCCGATCAAACTCAGAAGTTCCGTCGATTCCGCTATTAAAAGGAACATGGTAAAGCCCCGAAAAAAATCCAGAGACAGTAGTCTTCCCGGTAGAGTAGTGTTCGTTTCGTTTGATGTCATAATCCAGTAACTTACTATCTCACCAATATACTTTATCCTACGTAGATCAGAAAGGAAAACCGTCAAAGACTGCCAGGAAATACTGGATCAATTGGCCGCATATTTGGCATGTCCTAGTAAATTTTCTGTTTAATTATTATACCTCCCTCTTAATGTTAAATTTTCCGGTTTTACTGCTTATTTTCTTCAATTCACCGAACTCATTTTCTTACCATTCGTTAAAGAGGGATAACATTTTAATTCTTTTTACACGAAAGCTTAAATGACCTTCATTTACCAAATCACCCTCTTGATTTTACCGTTATGGTATACTGTCTTTACCACCCCATCTGGCGATGAGTGGAGTTTAGTTCGTGAGAATGAGACTCTTGAGGTGTATAAACGCACTAATAGTGATGGTTACAAGGATATTCGTATCGAAGCTATCTTTCATTGCTCCATCGATGATCTGGTGAAATCATTGGATCAGGTAGATCAATATCCTCAATGGGTGTACAAATGCACCGGTGCCGAGAAGATTGGCTCAACAGCAAGTGGCCACCTGCTGCGGTACTGGATGGTATCTGATTTTCCTTTTCCGTTCAAAGATCGTGAGTTAGTGGTTGTTTCCAGTGCTTATATTGATACAGATGGAATTTATCATTCAAATTCTCATGCCGAAAAAGTACAGCTGCGAGATCTTGATAATATTCTAGTGGATAAGTTTGATTCATCGTGGGTAGTGACAGATTTGAAGGATGGCAGAATTTATATCGAATATGAGGTAAGTGCAAGGCCTGGTGGACTCATTCCCTCCTGGTTATACAACATGGCTGTTGATCATGGTCCGTTTAAGACCATGGAAAGCCTGCAACAACTATTGGAAGAGTCGACCTGATCATGTGGTGGTTTTCCAGTAATTGGTCAGTTTAAAATACCCGACTTTTTTAGAGCACTGGCATTTCTTCGCTCTAAAAGCCGGGTACTCAGTTTTTTCACAATGTCAGCATACTTGGGGTCATCAACTACATTCTTATTTTCCAATGAATCAACCCGGTGATCGTACAACATCCTTGCCGTGGTGCCTTCCGACTTCGGATCGATCCATTCCGTATACACAAAATCAGTGGTCTTGATACTTTCACCCTGGTGAAATCGGCTGAAGATAAAGTCTTTAAAGGTCTGATCGGGATGGTCCAATAGCGGAGTAAGGCTCATGCCGTCCAAATGTTCTGGTGCCTTTAGTCCGGCCAGATCACAGATGGTGGGGTAAATATCGACAAATTCCGTCAGGGCATTAGATGTAGCATTTTGGGTACGTCCCGGTGCACTGATGATTAAAGGTGCCCGCATAGAAGTTTCAAAATTAGCATGTTTGCACCACAAAGTGTGATCTTCGAGATTCCAGCCATGGTCTCCCCATAAAACAACAATGGTATTTTCCGTCAGCTTGAGACGATCCATAGCATCCAGTAATTTTCCAATTTGAGCATCGGTATAGCTAATGCACGCATAATACCCCTGAGTTAATAGTTTGGCAGTATCTCGTGAAACAGGACCGGTGTGCGGTATGAGACCATAATTACGTAATTCACCGGAATTATGAATGGCATTTTTCGGAGCATCTTCCGGAATAAATGGGTTTGGTGAAGTGGGTATTGTATTGATGTTGTACAGATCCCAATATTTTTTCGGAGCATTAAAAGGTAAATGGGGTTTCCAAAATCCAATAGCCAGGAAAAATGGCTTCTTGTCGTTGGCGAGTCGTTCCAGGTCTTGTATGCCTTTGAGGGCTAGTTTGCCATCACGGTACACGCTGTCTTCCACATCGGGATACTCAAAAGCTGGCCCCCGCACCCTCGATCTGCTGCTATCAGGAGATGATGCCCAGGCTCTCTTAATAATTGCCAGTGAATTTGTATCTGCATAGTCAAACCACCCATATTCAGGATTACCGGACGCGGGAGACCAAGGGGTCTCACTCCAGGCATCTAACTGGTCGTTCGCATGATGAAAAATCTTTCCTCGGGAAAGTGTAGTATAACCCTGGTTTTTTAAATATTCAGGTAAGCTCTGAATGCCGGGAAAATCTTCATCCAATCGGGTGGCAAAATCCACAAACCTGTCTGCTGTTGGCCTGGTGCCAGACAGTAGACTTGCTCTTGAAGCACCGCAAACTGGAACCTGACAATAGTTACGATTAAAAATCACACCTCTCGATGCTAACTTGTCAATATTTGGTGAATGGATATGTGATTTACCGTAGCAGTTCAATTCTGGCCTAAGATCATCAACCGCAATAAATAAGATGTTTGGAAGTGTTTTTTCCCCCGCCTGTTCTTTTAGACCACAACTCATGAGGATGCAGCAAGTAAGAAAGATCAGGATTGGATTGTCTGACATGATTCCATATTTTCTATCTCTCAAATTAGTAATAATTGTTGAGGATACAAATCTTATGGAGCACCACAATGCAGACCAGTTGGATGAAATAAAATGGAGATATCTATGACCGGTGTTTAGGAATAATTAATCGTCAACAGACCTGCAGCGTTATAAATTTTAAGATCTAATTTCTATCGAACAGATTTGAGATTCATCTGGTTTCTGTCATATGCCCTGATAAAAATGATAGAATTTAAATGCCAATTCTTAGAATGAAAAAGAAATCACCATTTTTTAGAAAGGGTTTTGGGAAAATTGAATCACATCAACAAATTGTTTAAATGGCAATAATTGGTAGTATTATTAAAGGAGTAATTAATGTCGCGGATGCCCTGGCTTCCAGAGAAAATCATGTGGAAGAACAGGCGAAGGTGCTTAAAGATTTATTACAGACAGCCAAAGACACTCAGTTTGGTAAATTTTACAATTTTAGCGAAATTCTTGAGAGTGACAATATTGCCAAAAGTTTTGCTGAACGTGTTCCTTATTTTGACTACCATAAAATTAATGAAGAATGGTGGAGTAAATTGCATCAGGGTGAAGATCATGTCACCTGGCCGGATACTCCTTCTTATTATGCATTGAGTTCGGGTACCACTGGAAATACTAGTAAGCGAATTCCGGTTACGGATGCCATGCTTAAATCCATTCAGAATGCAGGTATTAAGCAGGTACTCGCCCTGCACAATTTTGACCTGCCGGCTGATTTTTTTGAGAAGGAAATTATGATGCTAGGTAGTTCAACGAGTTTGCATGAGCGATCAGATAACAGTATGGAAGGGGAAATCAGTGGAATTAGTGCCAGTAATATTCCATTTTGGTTTAGAGGTTATTATAAACCCGGAGAAGAGATTGCCGAAATCGAAGACTGGGATGAAAGAATTCAGCGTATTGCTGACCGGGCGTCGGAATGGGATATTGGAGCGCTTAGTGGCATTCCTTCCTGGATTGAACTAATGTTGGAAAAAGTTATCGAGGTAAATAAATTGGAAAATATTCATCAGGTGTGGCCAAACCTGCAATTATATACTTCTGGTGGGGTTGCTTTTGCCCCCTATCAGAAAAGTTTTAATGCACTACTAGGAAAACCGGTTCAGGTGATTGATACCTATCTGGCTTCCGAAGGTTATCTCGCCACTCAGATTCGCCCTGAATCGGATGCGATGCAGCTGATCACGGACAATGGAATTTATTTTGAATTTGTTCCTTTTAAACCAGAATATATCAATGCGGATGGCTCCCTCACCGGTGAAGCACCTTCGCTGACCCTGGCAGAAGTAGAAATGGGGCAGGACTATGTTCTCATCATTAGTACCGTCAGTGGCGCCTGGCGTTATATGATAGGTGATACAGTGGAATTTACGGACCTTGACCGGATGGAAATCAAGATTACTGGACGAACAAAATTTTTCCTGAATACCGTAGGTTCTCAACTATCCGTAAATAAGTTGGACGAAGGGGTACAACATGTGGAGAAAAAATTAAATACCCATATAAAAGAATATACGATCTGCGCCAAGCGCTTTGACGATGACGAATTTTATCACTCCTGGTATTTAGGAACAGAGACTGAGGAAGATCCTGAAAAAGTAGCGGATATTCTGGATGGTTTTCTACAAGAGGTGAATAAAAACTATAAGGTCGCACGAAGTAAAGCTCTCAAAGGAGTAAAAGTGCACTTAATTAGTCCGGATATTTTTCAGGAATGGAATGCCCTCCATAAGAAAAAGGGAGGGCAGGTGAAGATGGAAAGAGTCATGAGTCAGGAAAAATTTAAGGAATGGGAAAAATTCGTGAGCGGTTATGAAAATAATTAAAGGAATTAATAATTCCTTGATGTTATTTTTTATTAATTAAGACTGATGTTCGTTGATCATGTCAATAATTTCATCTGGTGATAAATAAAGTGATTTCAACCGCTTTTTATATCGTTGCGATATTTCCGCCTGATCCAGGAGAAATCTTTTAGTAGCTATTATGTAGTCACCCATTCCATTTTTGACCGCATTATGGTCAGCTGTTCGCTCTGCTATCCGGTAAAAC
>JAGQWV010000599.1 GCA_020437045.1 Saprospiraceae bacterium
TCCAAATCGGCGACGATCTCGAAAATATTCCCAATTTTGCAGCAGCGCCCCCACTGAAACCCGGTGATCGCAAATTTATTGATCAAAATAATGACGGTGTCATTAATGGTGATGATCGCACCTTTATTGGAAGTGCACAACCTGATTTTAGTTTTGGAATAAATAACACCTTTTCCTATAAGGGATTCGATCTAAACCTATTTATTCAGGGCGTTTCCGGAAATCAAATTGTCAATTTCAATAAATTTTTAATTGAGCAGCAAAACGGAACCAGCAATATTACCCTGGAATATTTTGCCAATCGATGGACTCCACAGAATCCGACCAATCGCTATCCCAAAGTAAATGCCGATCCAGGACTCTCTCGAAGATTTATTTCCGATGCCGAAGTCGAAGACGGTTCATACTTACGATTAAAAAATATAACGTTGGGCTACACGCTACCGGAATCCATCCTGAATAAATTTAAGCTCAACAATTGTAAGTTTTACGTGACAGCAAAAAATCTGTACACCTTAACAAATTATAGTGGTTTTGATCCTGAAGTCAGTCACTTTGGGCAAAGCGCCACCAATATGGGGGCTGATCTGGGAGGATATCCAACTACCAAATCCTTTATTCTGGGCGTCAACATTGGATTTTAATGAAGGAAATAAAAAGCACATATAAATTCCTAAAAAACAGATTTGTTCTGTTCATGACAGTCATGTTGGCATTAATTACTTGGCAGTGTCAAAAATCACTGCAGGAAAATCCTCGATCTCTGCTGACTAATAAGGTATTTTATAAAACAGCAAATGACGCTCTACTCGCTGTTAATGCCACCTACGACCATCTGGGTAGCGGCACCAATAATAGCGATTTTGGGGGCGTATATTTTAATAACTATTGGGCAATTCAGGCGCTGGCCTCAGACGATGGAATGTCTGGCAGACCCGAACCTAATGCCGTACAACTTGCAGAATTCAGATATGATGCCAGTAATTTAATGGTGCAGGATGTCTGGGAAGACATCTATAAGACCATCAATCTGGCCAACTTGGCCATTAAATACATTCCCGATATCGAAATGGAGGAAGGGTTAAAGAACCGGTTTTTGGGAGAAGTACATTTCATCCGGGGCATCATGTATTTTGACCTGGTACGAATGTTTGGCGAAGTTCCGCTTCTTCTTTCTCCAACGGAAGATTTATCCATCCTTACCATTGAGCGATCACCGGTAGACGAGGTATATAGTCAACTCATCAGCGATCTCAAATTGGCGGTAGATGCTCTTCCTGTAAAATACAGTGGCCCTGATATTGGCAGAGCTACCCTAGGTGCCGCCGCCGGCTATCTGGCCCGGGTGTATTTGACCCGTCAGGAATGGGAGCAAGCTAAGTCTTATTGTGAGCAGGTAATGTCTTTGGGTGTATATCGTTTACTTCCCGATTATAAGGATGTCTTTAAAATCGCGAATAATAATAGTGACGAAGTGGTCTTTTCCACCAATTTCACATTAAATAACGATGCAATCTGGGAAACGAGTCAATTTAATGTCCGGGCACTGCCTCTGGCTTTAAATCGAAACTCGAATTCCTGGGAAATCCCAACGCTAAATGCTTATAACATTTTTGATGATCTTGATCGCCGCAAAGAGGTAACGTTCGCCACTAGTTTTACCGAAAAAGACGGAACGGTATTGACCTTTCCTCCGCACATATTTAAATATTGGGATCAGGAGGCCGAGCCGGGAGCAGGCAGTGGAGGAAATGATTTCTTTAATCTGCGATATTCGGATATTCTGCTGATGTATGCAGAGGCAGAAAACGAAATAAATGGGACGCCGACAGCAGAGGCTTATGAAGCCGTTAATCGAGTACGAAGGAGAGCCCGTTTTGCTGAAGGCGATGAAAGGTCTGTCCTACCTGATCTTAGCGATTTAAGTCAAACGGAATTCCGTGAACAGGTTTGGTTGGAACGAAGGAAAGAATTCGTCTGGGAAGGACAACGCTGGTTTGATCTCGTCAGACAAGGGCGTTTGAAATCAAGTGTCGAGCTTGCCAAACCATCAATCACGGTAGATGATGCCAAGTACAAGCTTTTTGGTATTCCTCAGCGAGAGCGGGATATCAATCCGAATCTTTCACAAAATCCCGGCTACTAATGAAAGTAAAGACACATATCGCTATAAAATGTGTTTATACGCTGATTGCATCGATGTTGATACACTTAGTGCTAGCCCAGGATTCAACAGATCTTTCTCATCAAGCGATGGAGCTTGGTTATGATCAACCGGTCAATTCCTCCCTTTCAGCCACTGGCATAAATCTGAAATACAGACTTGCTACCACTGTCGATCAGCTTTTGCAGGGTACCTCCGCAGGAATCTACGCCGTCGAAAATAGTGGACAACCCGGAGGAGAAGTGGGTGTACATCTTCGTGGATTTCATTCACTAATTGCCGGAAATCAACCACTATACGTGGTCGATGGTATACCTTATAATAATGAGACGGATTGGAGCCTGGCGGGTACTACTTTTGGCCCGGCTACTAGTCCTTTGGCATTTATATCACCTCAGGATATTGAGTCGATCACTGTGCTAAAGGATGCAGGAGCAACTGCCCTGTATGGTTCGAGGGGAAGCAATGGTGTAATCATCATTAAAACTAAAAGAATACTTCCCGACAGTCTTAGTGTTTCATTTAATATGAATTTTGGCAGCCTGGTTCCAATGGGCAGTTACGAGCTTGCAACAGCCGGGCAGTATGCCACATTTCTCAATGAAGCCTTTGCAAATGCTGGTCTCAGCCAACCATATAGTAATCCCTCAGGTTTTGGCAAAGGGACAGACTGGCAAGATAAAATATTGCGTAAATCAGCCATCAGGCAAAATTACCATCTGGGAATTTCCGGTGGCAATGAAAAATTAAACTTTTATCTGGCAGGAGAATTTCTGGATCAACCAGGAATTATTATTGGTTCCGATTTTCAACGATATAATTTTCAGGCAAATATCGATGCGCAATTAAATGATAAATTAATTCTCGAAAATTCTTTGCAATTAGGACGAATTGAATTTAATACCATTCCATCAGATGCAGGCTATGGGACATCGGATGTCGACGTTATCACTGGTTCCAGAATTTTTAATCCCATCTTACCCCATCAAAATAACGATGGATCCATAAATTATTTCAATCTGATGGCTGACGATTCCGGATTACCTACCGGCATTTTGCAAAGTGATTTAATCCAACCCAATCCCTTGCTGCTGGCTGGTAGCACAGATAGTAAATCAACTACGACCCGGGTACATAATTATCTTTCCTTAAAATATCATCTGCTGGAAAACCTTTCCATTAATGGTGCCATCGGTGTCGATGCGCTGTTTAATGAAGAATATACTTTCATCCCTGGTGCCCTGTTTTTTGGCCAGCCAAAAGGTAGGGGTTCCGGTGCAAAGCTTGATGCCTTAAAATTTACCAACCAATATTTCGTCGAATTTGAGAACCCCCAGTCAACAGATCATCATTTAAAAGTATTTGGCGGGGTTGGCATCGAGGGCTGGCGTCGGGAAGTCTTGGCCGGCCAATCTCTCGGATTTGATAACGAAACCTTGCGTTATTACAGCTTGACCGTTGGACAACAAAAATTACTTAATTCTGATATTCAGGATTGGAATATGCAATCCATCTTCGGACAAGGCAGCTACGCCTATAGAGATATCTACGAATTGACACTCACCGCCAGAGCGGATGGTTCATCCATTTATGGGGGAAGGTTTTCCCTGTTTCCCGCCATTGCTTTTTCCTGGAATCTGGATAAATCAAGTCTGGTTCGAAATCACGAAAATATCTCAAGGCTATTGATTCGAACCAGCATCGGAAGTACGGGAAATTTAAGTATAGAACCTTATTCCCGGTTTAGCCTTTTAAATGAGTTTTCTGCCGCGCTAAATGGATCTACAATAAACGGCATCAGTATTGATCGCATTGGTAATAAAGATCTGAAAATTGAAAAAACCCAGAAGTTTAATATTGGATTTCAATTGGGTCTCAAAGATAATAGATGGTTATTCGACCTGGATCTGTATCGGGATCTTACCGATAATGCCATTGGATTGAGACCATTGGCCGCTACTTCGGGCTTTCAATATGCGATGGCTAATGTGGCATCGATCCTCAATCAAGGTATAGAATTTAGTGCCAGCATCAATGAGCGGATTGGCGTGGCAGATGCTTCATTCCAATTTTTTCTGGCCACCAACAAAAATAAAGTGGAATCATTGGTAGACGATCTTACCATTTCATCAAATAAATCCATTTTAGAAATTACAAATTGGAATCAGATATCTCAAGGTACCGCGATATCCAATTTTAAAGGCTATACATCTAATGGCACCGAAGCTATATTCCTGGGCAGTGGACTTCCAAAATTCGTTTTAGGATTTTATACTAAATGGAATTATCGAAGAATCGATCTAGGTATTTCTTTGCAAGGGGCATTTGGACAAAAGATGATCAACGCCAACCGGTTATTATTAGAAAATACAACCGGTGAATATAATGTATCTTCCGATTACCTGTCGAAATCTCCGACATCAATTTACCAACCTGGCGCGTACTCGATATTGACAGAACAATTCGTGGAAAATGCATCGTATATCCGTTTAAAAAACCTCACCCTGGGCTATGATATCCCGTTAGGATGGCTGAGTAAAGCCGCTATCAAGGCATTGAATATTTATATAGCGGGAGAAAATTTGTGGACAGTTACTTCCTATTCCGGAATTGATCCTGATGTGAGTCATTTTGGATCGGTAGGACCTTATCAGGGCGTGGACCTGGGTAGTTATCCCAAAGCTAAAACTTATTTGCTGGGTTTAAAGATTGATTTGTGATGCATATAAGACTGATCATCATATTAATTTTTATATCCACCTGGAGTTGTTCATTAGATGAAGACCCCAGATCGCAGATTACCCCGGATGAGTTTTTTTTAGAAGACCGGGATGCCAGAGCTGCTGTGGATGCCATCTATTATTATATCAATGACGGCAATAGTGTGTACGCCCGGTACTACTGGCTTGTCAATGCATTATTGTCCGATTTGGGGACGAGCGACAATTTAAATCCAGCATTTTCTGCATTGGCAGATTTTAGTCTAAGTGCAGATAATCCGGTAGTTGAATCGATCTGGTCCGGACTTTATGCTGGTATTGCCAAAGCCAATTATGCCATTCAAAATCTGGATTCTGCGCCAATTTCAGAAAATGAAAGGATAGCCCTGCTGGCAGAAGCCCGGTTTCTGAGAGCTTTTTTCTATTTTGACCTTGTCCGATTTTTCGGAAGTGTGCCGATCGTTACCAAAGTAGAACTCGACTATAATCAGGAAGCATTGCCGGAACAAAGTCCCGTTGACTCGGTAAATCAATTTATCGAAGATGATTTAAACTACGCTTTCGATCATCTTCCCACCACGGCCAATCCTGGAAGACCTACCAACTATGCAGCGGCAGCCATGCTGTGTAAATACTTTCTTACCAATAAAAATTATAGCCGTGCAGCGCAAGCCTCCCGTTATATCTTACAGGGATCTTTTTCGTTACAAAATGATTATGCTTCGCTGTTCAAAAATAATAGTCAGAACAACACCGAATTTATTTGGAGTGTCAATTTAAATTCTGCAAATGGTGCTGATGTTAATTTACTAACCTTGCCCCGGGGACTGGGTGGTCGCAGCCGCCTTCTGCCAATACCAGAATTTTATGCTGATTTCAACGCTCTGGACAGGAGAAAAACGGTAACTTTTTTGACATCTTTTGTCGACAATAATGGAAATACGGTGGAAGTGAATCCCCATGTCCGAAAATATTACGATCCCAGTGCTGAAACGATCATCGGACATTCGCCGGTTGATTTTCCTCTAATTCGTTTTGCCGATATACTTTTGCTCCATGCCGAAGCTTTGAATGCCTTGCGAAACGGCACTAGTGCTGAGGCTCTGGGCGCAATAAATCTGGTGAGGGCAAGAGCCAGATTTGATGGTACAACTGCCCTGGATATTTTACCAGATCTGGGCAAGATGAATAAAGAAGATTTTGCGGAGGCCATTTTGCTGGAAAGAAAACGAGAATTAGGTTGGGAAGGACATCGCTGGTTTGACTTAGTGCGATTCAATAAGTTAAATGAAAAAGTACTTATTGCTAAACCGGAAATATCTGTTTCTGATAAACATAATCTATTGCCGATACCAAATTCTGAAATTACACTTAATCCAAAACTTAATCAGAATCCAGGATACGAATAAATTTGTAATACACCTGATCCTATGTGATCGAATCAAAAAGAATGAATAATCTTCAAGAAATAAGGTCGTCCAAATACTTAAAGAAAAAATCCAGCTATGATAAATTTCCTATGGTTAAAGTCCGCGATACTGGAGACGATTGCATCCAGGGATGGATAAATATCGGACGAAAACTAACTGGGTTAATCAAAGAAAAGAACAAAGTCAGTACCATCATGGTGGTTGACACCTACCCTGGAGTTTATCATCGCGAGGTTCTACAGTCACTAAGCGAAGTATTGAATCCCACCAGTGTTTTTGACACATTGGAAATATTCAATTATGAAAGTCAATTGGATGAAAAAATTAATCCGATACTGGGAGACCATCCCATCTTTGGCCAGATGAATAGTCTCACATTTGATGACTTTTTCAACCACGAAAAATTAATCCAACAGCAACAGGTTTATATGAATCCGGGGCCTGGCCTCCACTTGCTGTATGGTCCTGGAGCGGCAAAAGTTGTTTCGTCTCCGGATATTATGCTGTATGCCGATATGGCCCGGTGGGAAATCCAAATGCGGATGCGGCGACATGAAGTGGATAATCTCGGATATACCAATCATCAGCAACCTGCATCGCTGCTTTACAAACAAGCATATTTTATTGACTGGCGGGTAGCAGACCGGCACAAAATAAAAATACTTCCTCAGACGGATTTTCTTCTGGATACCAACGACCGGCAACAACCCAAAATGATCCCCGGATCCCTCTTGCAAGAGGGCTTGAGAAATGCGGTTAATCAGCCTTTTCGGGTTGTACCTTTCTTCGATCCCGGTGTTTGGGGAGGACAATGGATGAAAGAAGTATGTGATCTCGATCGGGATGCTATCAATTATGCCTGGTGCTTCGACTGTGTACCGGAAGAAAATAGTTTGCTACTGGGATTTGGCGATAGCCACATTGAAATTCCCGCCCTTGATTTGGTACTCTTTTATCCGGAAGCGCTACTGGGCGAAAAAGTATTTAAACGGTTTGGTGCAGAATTTCCCATCCGCTTTGATTTTTTAGATACGATGGATGGCGGAAATTTAAGTTTGCAAGTCCATCCCATGAAAGAATATATAAAAGAAATATTCGGCATGGATTATACCCAGGACGAAAGCTATTATATGCTGGATGTAGAACCCGATGCCGTCGTCTACCTGGGCTTAAAAGAAAATATCGATAAGCCTCAAATGATAGATGATTTGAAGAAAGCCGAACGTGGAGGTTTTTCTTTTGACGCTGATCAATATGTCAATAAATGGCCGGTAAAAAAACATGACCATGTATTAATCCCTGCCGGGACTATTCATTGCTCCGGCAAAAACAGTATGGTTCTGGAAATTAGTGCTACTCCTTATATTTTTACCTTTAAATTATGGGACTGGGGAAGAGTAGATTTGAATGGACAACCCCGAACTATTAGTCTGGAACACGGCTTAAAAAACATACAATGGGAACGGGATACAGAATGGACCAAAAATGAATTAATCAATAACGTCAAAGTAATTGCACAAGGAGATGGGTGGCGCGAAGAACATACGGGGTTGCATTCATTAGAATTTATTGAAACCCGCCGGCATTGGTTTAACACTAAAGTAATTCATGACACAAAAGGAAATTTAAATGTTCTGAATCTGGTGGAAGGAGAAGAAGTTGTCGTTGAAAGTCCAGAGGATGCTTTTGAACCTTTTAAAGTGCATTATGCCGAGACTTTCATTATACCGGCTGCCATTGGCATTTATACCATTACACCCAGTGGTCCTTCTTCAGGAAAGGAGTGTGCAACGATGAAGGCTTTTGTAAGATAGAAGCTTCTAAATAATCAGATGTACGTTTGATTTAAGGAAAGGTGAAGCGACTACGTTTTAATGGACATTTGCTGATTGCTGACTGCTAATATTATGAAATTTTAATTGAATGAAAAACGAAGTAAATCTGGGGTATGTTTACAGACTATCCATCGTTGCAGCCATTGGTGGATTATTATTCGGCTATGATACCGCGGTAATTTCCGGGGCCATAGGCAACTTGCAACAAAAATTTCAGTTATCAGATGAAGCGATGGGTGGTGCCGCTTCTGCAGCCATCTGGGGTTGTGTCGTAGGAGTAATTTTCGCAGGACGAATAAGTGACCGCTTTGGCAGGAAAAAAGTATTGATTTCTTCTGCGATTTTATTTGCCTTATCAGCCCTTGGTTCAGCAATACCTAATAATATCTCCCAATTAGTCATTGCCCGGTTTATTGGTGGCCTGGGTGTTGGTGTTGCCTCTATGTTATCTCCCCTTTATATTTCTGAAATTGCTCCTGCTCACAACCGCGGAAGATTAGTTACACTGTATCAACTCGCCATCGTCATTGGCATCAATTTAATCTATTTTGTTAATTTACTAATTGCCGGGATGGGTGATGATCAGTGGAATATTGATCTGGGATGGCGTTATATGTTTGGTTCCGAAATAATTCCTTCAGTACTTTTTCTGGGTTTGCTTTTTCTGGTGCCGGAGAGTCCACGGTGGTTAGCAAAACAGGGTCGCGAAAATGAAGCCGCAAAAATTCTCACAAAAATAAATGGTAAACAGTCTGGCGAAGCTGTTTTAGCAGAAATAAAACAAACACTAAAAGAAGAAAAAGGCACGCTAAAAGAATTATTTGAACCCGGATTACGGATGGCGATGATTGTGGGAATTATTTTGGCAATCTTTTCTCAAATCACCGGCATAAATGCTATCATCTATTATGCACCGGAAATTTTTAAAAGCGTTGGATTTGGCACTGAGTCAGCGTTACTACAGACAGTTATCATTGGTTTGACTAATACCGCATTTACCTTTGTTGCTATTTGGTTAATGGACAAAGCGGGTCGAAGGAAACTCTTATTATGGGGAGTCACAGGCATGATAATATGCCTATTAGGGATGGGAGCCGCATTTTACTTTGAATTAAGTTCCGGTCCATTATTACTACTATTTATTCTCGGATATATTGCCAGTTTTGCTTCCT
>JAGQWV010000600.1 GCA_020437045.1 Saprospiraceae bacterium
AATTAAATATATTATTTGGGCACTTTTCCTGGCGGTTAATGCCCTTGCCCAGGGACCATCCAGCACCCTGCATACTGACAGACCATACTATTTTTCGGGTGAATACTTGTTTTATTCTTTCTGTAATTCGAAACTTCCTGCAGACTCCGTAATAGCCAGGGTTGAGCTTTATTCAAATGATCAGGAGGTTGATTCTTATTTTATAAATATGGTCAGCCAATGTGGTCAGGGATATTTTAAACTTCCGTTCGATCTACCCACCGACAATTACAACCTTAGTATATATCTCTATGACGAAACCGATTTCCTTCCTCATAAATTAATTGATGGTAAAATTTCCATTTTTAATGACGCAGATATAAATCGGCTCAAAGCTGAACCTGGAAACAATCACCACCCTCCTAATGAATCCAAAATTAATAACGATACGGTAGTCACCCTTCTTAGTCGAAGGCAATCCGGAAAAATCACCATTAATCTACCGGTCACTAAAGAAAAGATTAACCGAATATCGGTGTCCGTTCGCGATCACATCCTTTATGCATCTCCCGAGGGCACACTGCAAAATGCTGATATTGATTCAGTGCCGACAAATCCGTTGAACAGCATACCGTTTTCTGGTGTACGAAAAGTTATCGACCCCGGTCCGATCAGAAATCCGCTCCTATTTACGTTTGATCCTACGAATTTAAGTTTTGTCGGATCCAAGGTAAATGCAGACGAACATTTTAATTTAGAGCTAAAACCCTTTTACGGCTCGAAACCTCTCAGTTTCCTGGATTATGTAGGCAATGAAATCCAAATAAACCAAAGTCAAAAAGTTCAACGCGCTTCTATTGAAAGAGAAATCCGGATTGATTCAAGTGCTTTAGACCATCTGCGAGTCTATCACCAGGAGAAACAAATTAATCGGCTATTCAAACAATTAAACGTCACTCCCGAGCTATCCGCCATCGCTTCGATCATAAAAGAAGGTAAACCCAGTTCCTATATCGATGTACAGGACTATACTATCAGGGGAACAACGGTCGATCTTTTTAAAGAAATTACCACTAATTTAAAATTCCGTTCCTCCGGAGCAGGAAATTTTAATGCCAAAATGATATATGAATTTAACGGTATAACAAAATTTTATAGCCGAAGTCCTTTATTTATTGTGAATGGCCGGGCGACACGAGATGGAAATTTTATTGCAAAATTACCACTGCAGGAAATCGCCTTTATTACGATATACTCAGATTATGAATTTCTTGAACATCTCTCGCCCATGGCACATGGTGGAATCGTTTTTGTAGATATGCTGGATCCAAATTATGTTCTACCGGATCAATACGCTTTACCAAGCATCCGCATTCAAGGCATCCAACCTCCAATCGAATATCCTTTACATCCAACTTTTTTTGACGATAAACCAGCGATTGGAAGTCTACTTTTTTGGTCACCTAATGTGCCCATAGATGATGACTCTATTACGATTGAACTAATGAGTGGTGATATTATATCGGAATATTTAGTGGAGGTTGTTGTTTATCTGAAAGATGGTGAATCGAAAATAATCAGAAGGAAAATAGCGACCACGACAAACGTGAATTAAACCCTGAATTGCACAACTCTCCATAATAATTATTATACGTAAAATAAGGAGGCAATCCTAAAATTGCCTCCTCGTTTCTGGGGCCATCTCTATCATTTACCAGGCATATCCCAAAGTAAATTGGATCCGGGCTCCACTACGTGCATAGTCCTCCCCTTCCAGTACATCGTCTTTACTAATTTCCGAGGCAAAACCATATCCCAGACCAAAATCGACCAGAAAACCTCCACCGGTCACCCATTGCCAACCAACCAGGGCACTGGCTCCCAGCAAAGTAAAATTGCCGTCCTGCCCCAAAAGCGTAGTCTTATTGGCATCGAAGTTTATTACGGGTGTGATATAAGGTCCTTTAATAGCCTCCTTGAAATAATAGCGATATCCGGCGTCTAAACCAAACCCGGATACCTTCTCATCAAAGAGTTTGTAGCTATACGCATTTGCCCCAAATTGAAGAGACGAAGTTTCATTTAAACCCATTTCGTACCGGGCATTATAATTGCCAAAAATAAATCCGAATGGACCGAATTTTACCGCCTTGGTCTGAGCGTTGGCTGCCAGGCAGAACATGAGTAGAACTGTAGAAAATAAAAATTTCCTCATAAGATGTTGGTTATGAAAAGTTTGTGAATAATGTTTTCGAGTAAGTTTGCATATCATTACGTTGCTGCAAATATATAAGATTTCATATGATAAAAAAGACTAATAGGAATCAATAATAGCAGTAATCTTACAATTGATCCAATAACTTTCAAATTGCATGCCAATATGTAATTGAAATGTCTGTAACCATATTTTTTCACTATCGCACCAGCACCGATTATTTAGGTTGAAAGCATTGATATTCACTCAGATACCTGTGGAAATGAGAACTTCTTCCGCGACTTAATGCCTAAGCAATAATATTTCACACGATAAATAAGTATCGGTGAAGCACAGTTTTTCAAACATAGCATCCAACATCGCTGACCGTGCTGCTATCATAGGAATATCCGCCGGACAACAGGCGATCCAAACCACATAGGATATGAATCAGCGGTGTTTTGTGAAGGATGATAACCCTCAGGACGAGTCAGGGGAATGATTGAAATTAAATCCAGAAAATTCTCCTGCTATTTAATTATTAGGGAAATTATTTCGGTAAGTTTATTATGGTTATCAAACAGAACGGTTATGGTAAAGTTATGGCTGCAATTTCTTTTCATTTCTATTGTAATTAGCCAGGCACATGATTTGGCTTGTCAGGATACACTTAGCAGAAAGCAAAATCTAGATCGACTGTTAAAGGTGAGTCGGGATGATCTAAAGCGAGCCAGCGGCGACCAATTGCCGGGCACTCCCCCAGCGCATGTAACTCCCGAAGACTTTCTCTGGAGGGATTGGCTTTCAAGAACCGGAGAACTGCCACCTGATTTTGACAAAATGCCCTCATTCCCATTTTTACCGGATCCGCTTATTTTAGACCAGGGAGGAAAAAATATATCCATCCAGACGACTGCTCAATGGAGTCAAAAAAGAAAAGAATTACGCGAACAAATTCAACATTGGATCACCGGCACCATTCCCCCAGCGCCACAAAATCTCACGGTAAAAATATTATCTGAGCGTAAAGAAGACCAATTAACCGAGCGGGAAATTTTATTGCAATTTGGACCAAACATGGAAGCCCAACTTCATGTCTCGCTATTAATTCCTCCTGGAAACGGACCTTTTCCTGTATTTATTTGTCCCTGGAAAAAAAACCGGTATGACTGGGTACAGGCGGCAGTGCGCAGAGGTTATATTGGCTGCCGCTTTTCAGCTACGGACCCCAAATATGGATATCCGGATGATAGCGAAAAATATGAAGAACTTTGGTGGCCAGATTATGACTTCTCCACAATCATGAGATGGGCCTGGGCCGCCTCTCGGGTTATTGACCATCTGTATACACTGCCTGATATCAATAGGGACCAGATAGCACTGACCGGTTTATCCCGAAACGGAAAAATGGCTCTTTGGGCCGCAGCTTTTGACGAGCGTATCCAAGCGGTTGTGCCCATTAGTGGCGGGACTGGTGGAGAAAATCCCTTCCGCTATACCACCGACAAATATCACAGTGAGACCATGTCACTTCTTACCTGGGCAAGACCACATTGGCTGCATCCGCGTTTGCGATTCTTTATTGGTAATGAAAGCAAATTACCGGTAGATCAAAATTCGTTGATGGCACTGATTGCCCCCAGAGGTCTCATGATTACATCCAGTGTTACCGAATCTGCCGGAAATGCCTGGGGAATTGAACAGGCATATCAATCTGCCCGAACCGTCTACGAATTTCTTGGTTCGGAAGACAAGATTGCACTTGATCTTCGCGAAGGTTTACATGCTCCCTCCATGCGTGACATGGAGCGCTACCTCGATTTCTTTGACTATATATTCGAGCGGGGAGAAATCCAGCCTAAAAATCAATTAATGTATGATTATAGCTTTTCAAAGTGGCTGGGACTTAGTGGAGAGATGCTTGATCCATTAGCTTATCCTTCCATCAAAACTCAGGAAATCCTACATGACAGGAACGAATTTCCAATTTCAGATACCACAGCATGGCGAGAGAAGTCAGAAGATATTTGTCAGGCCCTCCAGACCATCTTGGGAGAAGAACCTGCTTCTGTAGGTCCTGGTATTCAGAGTGACTACCTTCAAGAATCTATCGGATTACCGAATGTAAAAGAAGGCATAAAAAGGGAGCCCTTCCTATTTGGTCAGCTTTATCTTCCTCAAAACACAGATTATTCTGAAAACCAAAAAACACCTCTGGTCATCTATCTCCATGAGTACGCTTACTCCACGGGGATTGCCAAGACAGGTAATATAATTACCCAACTCGCTGAAGCTGGTGTTGCCGTATATGTTTTTGACCAAATTGGTTTTGGCACCCGGTCCTTTGAAGAGAGTCGTCTTTTTTACAATCGATTTCCGCACTGGTCTAAGATGGGACGTATGGTAGCCGATGTACGGTGGGCAGTGGATGCCTTACTAGAGGATCCCCGGATTGACGCGAAGCAAATTTATGTAGCTGGGTACAGTCTCGGAGGTAATGTAGCGCTTTACAGTACTGCTTTGGACAAACGCATTTCCGGCATGATTTCGATTTGTGGCTTTACACCACTTCGATCTGATATACCGGGCACAACAGCAGAAGGTATTTATGAATATTCACATTTACATGGGCTTAT
>JAGQWV010000601.1 GCA_020437045.1 Saprospiraceae bacterium
ACGTTCTCCGGCACAGAGGATGGTTTCTTTGGGTAGATCGGGAGCTACAAAAGTTGTATCATATCCTACTTCAATTGATGCCATGGCCTCACATTGATTTGAATCAATGACACTAACCGTGTAAGAACCGGATTGCAGTTGATCAGCAACCGGACCCGTCAGTACCTGGTCACCAATAAAGAAGTGAAAAGGTCCATCTCCTCCCCGGAGTTCAATACTTATAGAGCCATTCGATTTTTCACACGAAGCCGGATGGCTGGACAACGAGACAGCCAAAGGTAGGGAAGAATCTAATTGAACACTTTGACTATCTATACAACCCTGTTGATCCTCCAGGTAGATGTCGTAGACTCCTGCAGAAAGCATGGACAAAAGCGAAGTCCTGCCCACTTCTATAGTTGTGTCGATATGGTGGTCCGCATCTGAGGCGGTAATGGATATCGAATAGGGACTTATTCCTCCAGTTGCTTTGAGACTAATCTCCCCATTTTTCAACCCGCAACGGGTCGCGTAAATCTCGGCTTCCACTCTCGGTGCCGGGTCCATATAAATGCTGAACGGCTTTCGAAAATGGCATCCGGCACTATCTATTAATTCTATTTCGTAATCTCCGGGGCTCAAATGGTTAAATATTGACGCACTTACGGTATCATTTTCAAAAAGGAAGGAGTAAGGTGCCGTACCACCGGATGCAATGAACTCAACCTCTCCATCATTACCTAAACAAGTAGCATTGGTGACAATGGCCTCGAGTGTGGGTGCGTTCGAAGCGCTATCAATATTTATGTCAACTGCTCGACTACAGCCAATACCATCCCGTACAATCACCTGGTATTTTCCTGCACTTAGTCCTGCAAATCTATTGGAAGCTTGAGGTCCATTACCAATATCATAGGTTTCTGTTCCCGACGCTCCACTCAGTTCTACCGTCATTATACCATTTTCATTACCACAAGTTGTTGATCTGACATCTACTCTTTCAATAGCCAATTGGCATACATCCTCTGCCGAATCTTCGCAGGAAGAAATACACTCTGCCTGGGAAACCCGGCTCCGGATCAGATCACCCGGTTCGTCTCCAAGACCTAAAGAAAAATCAATACCATTCTTGGTGTGGCAATAACTCATTAGCGTTCCTTTGTCTGGTATCGGTGCCTCTGGACAAGAACCACATCCAACATTCGGACTTGGTTCTGCACAGCCATCAATGGCGGTACAATGTTCTGGGCCCCAGACACAATCCTGGGTGTGAAATGAGCCTAGCCCATGACCTAATTCATGGGCAATTACATTAACCGTCCAACTATAGGTGGGAACGGTAAGATAAAAAGGAGAAATATTACTATACCCAACATTTAAGAGTTTATCGCAAAGCACATCAACATAAGCCCTGCCTCCACTGGTGTTGTCAATGATATCCAACAACTGTCTTAAATGGCCGCTGCCTTTCAAGGGTGCCTTCATAAAAGACTCCAGAGCCGTTGTGCTGTTCTCATGATTATAGGGGTCTGGAGTGGTCCAAATATATAGATCAGACAAGAGAAGATTGACTCCCTCGTTGGCATATAAGGTTGAGACCTGATTAAATATTCCCGCTACATAGTTTGCCACTTTGTCTTCGCTCTCTTCAAAGTTTTGATAGAGGCTATAACTGGCCTCAAAAAAAACTTTTACACACCCCACCGTACTCCTTTTCGTGCTCTTTCTTACCTCAGGTAACGTATATCCTGGGGTCATGAGTGCTTCACAAGAAAAGGGAATGGATCCTTGTATCTGATCTTCCTGGTATATAATATGGCTGGAGTCTCCAGGCATTTTAGCTAACACGATTACACTCTCTTGAGGGCGTGAGATCATGGCCATGACTTCATCTTCGAAAACGCTGATAGCCACCAGAGAACCGGGGTCATCAGAAACTATGCCGCGAAAATGCTGCCCTTTTCCTTGCAGATTATGGATACCTGATGAAGTACTAATCCTGAATTCTGGTGTCGTTGGTGTTGCCCGGACAAGCTTTAAGTGCAGTTTTTGGTCGTGAAATGGAATGTTAATTTGGAAGACTTTGTCAGTGACCTTTTGTAGTTGTGACAGTGCTACTGAGTTGATTTGGAGAAACTGGGGGTGGCGGACTATATCGATATTTCTGGCTGATGTATGACCTTTGTCTTGAACAAAAAGATCAATGGTGTCGATGGTTTCAATTCTCGCTTCTGTAATCGCCCGATAAATCCTTGACGTCAACTTATGCTCGGTGGCTGTAGACTGGGTGTAAACATTTACACAGGAGTATAATAGCAGAAAAAGGGCAAAGGTCTTCTCCAAATTGAACAGTAAGGTTATGTATATAAGCTTTCTGAATTAGGACCTTAGAAAGACAAAGAAACCTTATTTTTTGCAGAGAAACGTTATCGTATTAGTATATTTTATTATTCGACGACAAATTTGATATCAATATTGGTCTCGAAGAATTCAGGTGTCGGACCCCGTAGACGCAAGGCGACTAAAAAATTAATCGACTCCGTATCCATTACATCTGCCACATCATCATCAAAGGGTAGGACATTAATGTTTCGACCGGCGTTAATCGGTATTTGTTCTGATAAAAACACATCGGTATCATTCTGCTGATCAAACCCCTCAAACACTGAAATTCCAACTTCCAGAATAAAATCCAGATCCAAATCCTTATGTAGAGAAGAAAAAATAGCGGAAGCGGGGCGAATTCGTAGTACATGGTCCGGATCTACATTAAAGGTATTCCGGAGTGCATTGATATTGGTCGAGACATTCCTGATGGCATAATAATGTTTCTCGAAAGGATTTAATCCCGCCTGCACTTCAAAATTTAGTCTGAATGGAATTTCGAATAAGACAGGATCTCTTTTCCGGCAACTAAATGAAAAAATAGTAATGAGAAGGAAGTAAATGCAATTTGATCTTTTCATGCTTATTGAATAACGAATTTGTCACGGAAAACCATGTGTGGATCTTCCTTGATTTAGTTGTATGCCAATGGTTATATATACTCAAATAATGTATATTAAAATCCTATATTTGTTTTCTTAACCCAATACTAATCATGAGTAAAGAAAATTCAGAAAAATTAAAAGCCTTACAACTTACTGTAGATCGACTGGAAAAAACCTATGGCAAAGGATCTATTATGCGTCTGGGTGATCAACAGGTTGTCGAGGCAGATACTATACCCACGGGATCTCTCGGTTTAGACGTTGCTTTAGGCATCGGTGGATTTCCCCGAGGAAGGGTGATTGAAATATTTGGCCCTGAATCATCTGGTAAGACCACGCTCGCCATCCATGCCATTGCCGAATGTCAGAAGAAAGGAGGGATTGCGGCATTCATAGATGCTGAACACGCTTTTGATCGCTTTTATGCCGAGGCGTTGGGCGTTGACACCGAAAATTTGCTCATTTCTCAACCGGACAACGGTGAGCAGGCTTTAGAGATCACTGAAAACCTGATACGCTCAGGGGCCATTGATATTATCGTCATCGATTCTGTTGCAGCATTGGTGCCTAGAGCAGAAATTGAAGGAGAAATGGGAGACTCCAAAATGGGTCTTCAGGCGAGGTTGATGTCTCAGGCGATGCGTAAACTGACCGCTACCATAGGCCGAACCGGGTGTTGCTGTATTTTTATCAACCAACTACGTGAGAAGATCGGCGTCATGTTTGGCAATCCCGAAACAACCA
>JAGQWV010000602.1 GCA_020437045.1 Saprospiraceae bacterium
AATCGATGCGAACATCTACTAGTTTGGTCTTAATAATATTAGGAATGTTTATGAAAAACATTTTCATCCCAAGTCAGATGCCATAAGACAATTATCGGGAACAGAAATCCAAGTGCCAGAAGTCTGATCACTCAGATTTGGATTCTTGTAAGTTGATTGCTAAATTATTCTATGAGGTCATGGTTTACCTTAATAAGGTAACTTCTCCTCGAACAGTTTTTGTGCTTCCATCCAGGAGTTCAAGCACCGCTTGATAGGCATATACTTCAGCAGGTGCAGCTTTTCCATCATGGCGACCGTCCCAGCCATTCTCATCAGTACCTTCATATACGATCTGGCCCCAGCGATTAAAGACTTTGAGATCAATCAGCTGGATATTCCCAAAAATCAACACCTTAAAAGTGTCGTTAAGTTGGTCTCCATTGGGTGTGAAAGCACTTGGTATTTCATATTTAGGGGGCTTACCTACAACAATTACCTGTCCCATACCCATACATCCTTGTGGAGAGACCACCTCCACTTTGAAGGTATTATCATCTTCTGAAATTACATTCGCTTCTATAGTAGCCCCTGATGCATCAATCATTGTTCCATTGACAAACCAGGTAAAAGTGTTTGTTTCGGGCAAACCGGAGTTTAGGGAGATACTGGTACCAATTTCTACCGGACCAGGAGGATCTGCTGACACAAATGGTATTGGTTCTGGATAGGTCTGAACGACTACTCCTCCGATACCGATACATCCATCTGATTTCGTACCGATTACCTGATAGGCAGTAGTGCTACCAGGGGTAGCAACAGGGCTATCACATTTGTTACAGTCTAGATTCTCTCCACTCCATTCCAATTCATCATACAAGCCAGCATCCGAAGTAGAGAGTCTGACCGGTTCACCTGGGCAAACCGAAGTATCTGGGTCGATGGGGATAAATTCAGGTGGAAAGATGTTGACGGTAACACTTCCGGAAGCTGGACAACCCATGCTTTTCCCTTGCATGGTAAAGGTTGTGGTCTCCGATACTCTGATGGTAGGATCCGCACAGTCCGTACAGCTGATACCCATCTCCGGACTCCACATTATTTCATCAAATTCTTCAGCATTTAGAAGTACGACCTTTACTGGCTGGTTTGGACAAACCGTGGTATCGGTCACCGACAATTCTACTGGAGGATTTATTACATTGAGAAGCACGCTATCTTTCACCTCACAAGCATTGTTGGTAGCCGTAAGTCGGAAATAAGAAGTGTCTTGCGTGGTAAAAGTAAAATTTTGCAAAGTGTCCTCACTCAAAGGACTTCCCGAATCGTATTCCCATTTAAATGTCACGTCAGGGAAATCCGGCGGATAAAGATATCGCGAGAAAAGGGTTACTTTTTCACCTGGACAGTAGGTTTCCCGATCGGGAATAACCGTTATCGGGAGATCTGGTAATGAATCAACTCTTACTACCACGGAATCTAAGACTTCGCATTCACTATTGGTAAACATCAAATAGTAAGTGCGGGTCACATCCGTATTTACGGTGATCGATTGATCTGCCTGAATGGTCAAGGCACTATCCATAGGTGTCCAAACATAATCCCCATTGGGATTACCAATAATATCTACAGTTATGGTGGCGGGGTCTCCCAAACATACATAAGCAGTATCACCAACATTAAAAGTAATTCCAGTTCGTAAATTAATCATCACCTCATCTTCAGCCTCACAGCTTCCCAATGAAGACAGAACTTTAACTTTCATCTCGTCACTGGCGATAAAAGAAATCTCTTCTCCCATCATCGTGTCATTACCGATCACCCAGGTATAATCTCCTGGTATTACTGTAGTTAAAGTGACTACTTCACCTTGGCACACTTCCACCTGATCCGGTTCGATGACAACTTCCAGAGCATCTAAGATTGGGATAGATACTGAAGTTACGGTTCGGCCTGAGCTCACATCAACAACATTGACAATGATCGTCTCCCGGTCCTCATTTATTGCGTCAGCTATGGCGATGATCGGGCGTTTGATTGCGGTATCGGAAGTCCTGAATTCAAGCCCGCTAGTATCCAATTCATAATCCAGTCCCAGAGTGGCGGACCCTGCAACTTCTAATCGATATGCAGCATCTCCGGAGCCTGAAAATGCAAAAACGAGCGTATCAGACGTTTCACTACATCCCTCTACCAGAAAGGCCCCATCTGCTTGATGATCAAACATAATAGAGACATCTTGCGAAAAGGATACTATCGGAATCAGAAGTATCAGAAGTATTGACGTAAAATCTTTCATGAATATCATCGCTAAAAATCAAAAATACACACAAAATTTAGATGATTGCTAATTTATCAGACATCTTACAAAATAAAGCACTTATATATGTGGGGCAAATCTCATAGATATCAAAACAGATCTCTAAAGAGAAACGTAAAATCATTGGAATTTGTACTTCTACGGGAAAGGAGTTTATGGACAGGCATCTAATTTTTGCTGCACCTCA
>JAGQWV010000603.1 GCA_020437045.1 Saprospiraceae bacterium
CATACTCATTCCCGCTTTGGATAGACAATATTCACCCCGGTTTACCGAAGCGATGGTAGCTGAGATGGATGAAATATTAATAATGGAATAGAAACCTTCAGGATCCGATGCTTTGGCCGAAATCATATGGTTGGCAAAAGCCTGCGATAGAAAAAATGGTCCTTTCAGATTTATATCCATGACCCGCTCATAACTCTCCAGGGTGGTTTCCAGAAGATCGAGTCTTACCGCAGGTGCGACACCGGCATTATTGATCAGGACATTTACTGTAGGAAAATGGTCAGTAATCTCTGAAAACATCCTGTTTCGATCTTTTTCATCGCCGATATTACCCTGCACATAGATGACATCGGGTGATTGCTGTTGTAACCCATCGAGAACTTCTGAAATACTGGAGGCAGGACGCATACCATTGAGAGCCAGGGACCAACCTTTTTTTGCCAGACATTCAGCAATGCCTAGCCCTATGCCCCGGGTACCACCGGTAATAAAAGCAACTTTTGCACTCATTTACACTAACGATTTAACATCCAGCCAACATCTTTTTTCCCAGCTCTCCAAACCTAATTCTGCCAACTGGACTCCTTTGGCACCTTCCAATAGATCCCATCTGAATGGGGTGTCACAGACGAGATGTTCTAAAAACATCTTCCATTGGACTTTAAATGCATTTTCGTAATCATTATCCGGTTTAAATTTGGTCCACTGATCAAAGAAATTGATCGGTTGGGGTATGTCAGGATTCCAAACCGGTACGGGAGTTTCTTCATAAGTCTGGGTGTAGCAATCTCTCAGTCCGGCCACAGCTGTACCTTTGGTGCCATCGACCTGTAAAACCAAAAGATCATCTCTTCGCACCCGTACGTCCCACGATGAATTGAAATGCGCCACAATATCACCATCCAGTTCAAAGGTGGCATAGGCGGAATCATCGGCAGTACATTGGTATGCCTGTCCATTTTCATCGATTCGCTCTTTGATGTGTATGGCCCCAAGACAACTCAGTGATTTTACCTCACCAAAGATGTTATCCAAAACATAGCGCCAATGACAAAGCATATCCATGATGATACCACCACCTTCTTCTTTGCGGTAGTTCCACGATGGCCGGTTCGGTGGCACGGTGTGACCTTCAAAAACCCAGTAGCCAAACTCTCCCCTGATGGAGAGAATTTTTCCGAAGAAACCGGAGGCGATAAGGTCCTGTAATTTCAACATTCCGGGGAGCCAGAGTTTATCCTGTACCACTCCATGCTTGATTCCTTTGCTTTTTGCAATTTTATAGAGATCCAATGCTTCCTCCAGGGTAGTGCCGGTAGGTTTTTCACAGTATATATGTTTGCCGGCTTCAATAGCCTTTTTTACACTCTCAAAGCGACGCCCTGTGATTTGGGCATCAAAATAGACATCATATCCAGGACGGGCTAAAGCATCATCAAGTGAGGTGGTGTAGTTCTTGATTTGGTGTTCGGCACATAATGCTTTCAGTTTCTCTTCATTTCGTCCGACCAGCAAGGGATCTGGCATAATAATCAGATCATCTCCCACTTTGACTCCTCCATCCTCAATAATGGAAACCATGGAACGAATCAGGTGTTGCCGGGTTCCCATGCGACCGGTCACACCATTCATAATAATACCGACTCTTTCTATTCTTGGTTGGCTCATAATTTCTAGACTTGATAAAGTTTTTTATATGCATCAATGATCATATCCAGGAAGTGGTGTTGATCCATTGACCAGTAGTGATTTGAAAATATTTCGACT
>JAGQWV010000604.1 GCA_020437045.1 Saprospiraceae bacterium
TCTTGTTTCTTGCATGTCAATCCAAAGTTGATAAAGAAAATTTGGTAATGAATAAAATGCCGGATTATCAGCATCACATCATTGATGCAGGTTATAAAAATAATCCCTGGACTAAAATTATCGCTGATCTGGATAATGATGGTTTAGAAGATGTAATTATAGGTGGACAAAAGGGGCCGCTGGTGTGGTATCACAATCCGGATTGGTCAAAACAGCTGATCACTTCCGGTGGCTATCAGACCGTCGATGGTGAAGCCGGTGATTTGGATAATGATGGTGATCAGGATATTGTCATGGGAGGGCTCCTTTGGTACGAAAATCCCGGAGAAAATACAGCAAAGGAGTGGAATGCCCACCTGATTGCTGAACATCCCACCCACGATGTTGAATTAGCGGATCTAAATCAGGATGGGCTATTAGATATCGTAACCAGAAATCAGTCAGATTTTGGGACACGAAAAGGCAACTCTATTCACCTCTGGTATCAGAGAACAGCGCAACCATGGGAGGAAGTTATTTTAGAATGTCCTCACGGTGAGGGTCTTAAGGTAATTGACCTGGATGACGATCAGGACGCTGATATCATTGGCGGAGGATTCTGGTTTGAAAATAGTGCTGAATGGACAAAACACAATTTTGCCAATTGGCATGCCAGCGCAAATCTGGATGCCGGTGATTTTAACGCTGATGGCCGCATAGATGTCGTATTGACTCCATCAGAACTTGCCGGTCAAACCTATCGGATCTCCTGGTTTGAACAACCGGAAAACATTACCGATTCTTCCTGGAATGAACATCTATTAACCAACAAAATGGAATGTGTTATTCACGGAGTTGCAGCAGCCGATTTCAACCAGGACGGATTGGATGATATTGCCTATGCTGAGATGCATCAGGGAGTGGACCCTGATGATGTCGTTATTCTCATCAACAAGAGCCGTGGAGAACAATGGAATAAAATGATCATTTCAGAGAAAGGGTCACATAGTATCCAAACCGCTGATTTGAATAATGACCATTATCCCGATGTGCTTGGAGCCAACTGGAGTGGAGCCTACCAACCGATTGAAATATGGATAAGTCATTTTAACTGATATTTAAAAAATCATTCAAAATTAAACCCATTGGAAAAATCAGCTAAAAAATCGCGACGTAAATTCCTAAATGAAGTTACGCTAGCCGCAGGGAGTTTAATCACTGCACCATCAATTATTCCTGCATCCGCTCTGGGTAAAAATGGTTTTACGGCACCTTCCGACCGAATCAATCTGGCATTTATCGGGGCTGGAAATCAGGCAGAAAATGATGTCAAAGGTTTTTTACAAGACGACCGGGTAGAAGTTACGGCGATTTGTGATGTCAACCGGGAAAGTACCGGCTACTGGGATGGTAAATTAGGGGGGAGAGATTATATCCGACGACTGGTTGACAACTATTATACGGATAAAAGAGGCAAGAAATACCGTGGCTGTGAAGGGATTGAAGATTTCAGAGAAGTGACAGACCGTAAAAGTATCGATGCCGTGGAGGTAGTCACTCCTGATCATTGGCATGCCATACCTGCGATCATGGCCGCCCGGTCCGGTAAAGATATTTATTGCCAGAAGCCTCTGGCTCTGACCGTTAGGGAAGGTCGGGACATTGCCAATGCCGTTAAAAAAAATAATGTCATCTTTCAGACGGGTAGTCAGCAGCGATCCAATCATTACTTCAGACATGTCTGTGAACTTGTGCGCAATGGCCGGATTGGCACCTTAAAACGGGTTATTTGTGGCCTCCCCGGAGGCACCCCTGATTTTGGCAAAACCGGACATTTGACTCAAACCATGCCCGTGCCGAAGCACTTTGATTATGAAATGTGGTTGGGACCTGCTCCGGAAGCACCCTACTGTCCGGCGAGAACCCATGTAAATTTTCGCTGGGTACTAGATTATTCAGGCGGAATGGTTACGGACTGGGGTGGCCATCATCCGGATATTGCGCAATGGGGTATGGATACCGAATATACTGGCCCGGTAAAAGTGGTAAAGGCAAAAGCTCAGTGGGCAGAACATCCGATATGGAACACTGCTACGGCCTTTTATTTTGAATGCATCTATGAAAATGGAACGGTGTTGGTGATTACTAATGAAGCGGAGCAAGGGGTGACTTTTGAGGG
>JAGQWV010000605.1 GCA_020437045.1 Saprospiraceae bacterium
TCTTCCCAGGTGGCGAGTAGCCGCAGGCCGGATGCCTTCAGAATTCCCTCATACCTTGCACGCCCGAGCGACAAGCATTCAATGCCGGTGTTCATATCCTGCCAGGTTCCGACCTCTATCGGTGCCGTAAACAGGAAACGCCCACCCACAACCAGGACATCCGCTACGCGCGCGATCAGCGCAGACTGTTCCGATTCAGGCAGTAAAAACAAAAGCCCAACGGCAATAGCCCCATCGAAGGATCGGGCGAAAAAATCACTATTTTGGACTTTTTCACAGCGAACCGGTATGTCCGCAAACCTCGATTGGAACTCGGACACCAGTGTTGCAGAACTGTCTATTGCCCATACCTGCAGGCCAGCGTCTACCAGTTCCCTGGTAACCGGATAACCGCCACCGCATGCAACCTCAATGACTCCGGCACCTCGGGGAAACGCATCCGCCCACCGGCGCACAACCGCCGCCCCAATCGGCGATCGATCACGTCTACGCAGGAATTCCTGCGCGTGTTGTTCATAGGCGGACGCGGAGTTCATAGTTACCTTTTTTGAATGACGATTGAATAAATTTCAGCCACGACGTATTCGGGCGCCGATCGCTAAGGGGAGGAGACCATATCATCACCCTATGGGCTATTGTTAAATAATTACTTCATTGATCGACCTATATTATTTAAACTATCTTTAATCATTTTAAAACCATCCTTTAATGTCTTAGTTAATTTTTCACTTTCATCAGAATCTATAAATGTTCCATAGTAGTCATCAAGATTTATATAGAACGTTTCACCAGTTTCCCGCCCTAATTCGGGATGTTGATAAGATACGTGTATTTCAAACTCTCGCACGATATCTTCGGTTTCATCAAATGCAGAAAAAGATGACTCGTAATAGTAACTAAATTTCTTTCCTGGTGGGAAATATCGAATTCCTCTTTCAAATGCTCTAGGAAACCCTTGGTTTCGGGGCCATTCAAAATCATCAGAAAACCGGAAAGAAACATTGCTAGCTGCATAATTACTTATATTCTCCACCGTAAGACGAACCATGTACTTTATAATTTCCACATCCACTTTGATGAGCGATGGTACACGGCTTTTTCTATTCGCTATATCAAATATTTCATAATGATCCATTGGACTAGATCGAAAGTTATATCTTTTATAGTATTTTTTATCGATTGACTGATGAGGTCCTTGATAGCTCTTGGGTACGTTGATTACAAATAATGAATGCGAATCCGAAAATGGTATTTGATTGATCTGAATTCCATCAATCATAGGGCTAATATTAGTAGACAGTATTTGATCAATCCATTCTCTATCAATTAGTGTATTATCAATACCGCCATCAATATCTTTTGGTAAGTGCCCTTCTTCTTTTACTCCATAAATAATCATTCCACCATCTGCGTTAGCAAAAGACGTGACATCTTTTATTATTTCATCCTTCTTGTTCTTTGATAATGCGCGGCTATCCTTGTAATCCAAATGTAAGCTTTCTTGAATTTCATCATCAATAAAACGCTGAACTTCTTCCTTAGTTGTTGGTGAATTTAATCTATCGCTCATATTCTTTATTTATCTAACAGTTTACTATTAAAAACAATAAAGTTTGATATATATAATTTCTGCTAATTCAATGAAACCCAAATTCCTTGATGATCTTTCACAATAAATTTCCTCACAAAGCACCAACAAAAACCTGAAATAAAAAAATAAAACCACCCACAAAGCGGGCCAGCGGACATGGTGCACTAGAAAAAATAAGCAAACCCAAAACGAAACGCAC
>JAGQWV010000015.1 GCA_020437045.1 Saprospiraceae bacterium
CCAATGAACTTAGTTGGAAGAGCTTTTATGCCGATTTCCTTATTGACTTTAAATTTGGAGGTGATATCTATTCCGGAACCAATGTTCGTATGGTTGGTGCCGGTACCCACCGTATGACGGTTGAGCCTAACAGCGGATTGGGTTTTGTGGCAGAAGGAAGAGAAAAAGTGACGGTAACCGGTGTTGATCCGGAAGGAACTCCATTTACCAAAGTGCTTGATGCCACAGAGGTCCCTGGATTCTGGGGTGCTTACTCACAATTGTCTGACCGTTTTATGTACGATGCTTCCTTTATTAAATTGAGGCAAATCAGCGTTGGCTACCGATTACCACGAAAGCTCCTGGATAAGACTCCACTGGTTTCTGCCAATTTATCTTTTGTTGCCAGGAACTTGTTTTTGTTGTATGATCGACTGGAGAACGTGGATCCGGAGTCAAACTACAACAACACCAACGGACAGGGTCTCGATTACTTCGGAGCACCACAGACCCGTACCTATGGGTTGAATCTTAAAGCCACGTTCTAAACTTTAAATGAATCAAGATGAAATATTTTAATTATAAAATAATATCTATCAGCCTGATTTTGATGTTTCCACTGATAAGCTGTGATACAGAAGAGTTGGTAGATCTGAACGTAAATCCCACAGCTGCCAATGAGCTGGATTGGCGATTTCTATTCACTACAGGACAAGCTCGTCTGTCCGAACAATTATATGTTAATGGCCGGGTACACTTAAACTTACCTTCGGGCCTGATTCAACAAACGGCTACTATGGATGTCGGTGGTGAGAGAGGCTCTGGTGACAAATATTACCGGATGATCGATGCATTTGATGCTTTTCAGATTACAGTTCCGCCCGATGGCTTGAAGTCACTGGCTGAAGTAATTCGACAAACGGGTCCGGATGGCAAGAATCCTACCTGGAGCAACTTGCATAATATGGCCCAGGTCTCATACCTCTATACGATGCAGATCATGACCGACCTTTATGGTAATGTACCTTATAGCGAGGCTAATCGAGGTGTGGAAGGTATATTTTTCCCCAAATATGATAGCCAGGAGTCTATTTATAAAGATATGCTGGCGAAATTGGAGGTCGCAGCCAACACCATTGGTACCGGTCCGGATAATGTAGGTCCTGCTGATGTTATTTTTGATGGAGATTTTACCAAGTGGAAGAAGTTTACCAATGCGCTAATGCTGCGAATGGCGATGCGCGTATCGAATGTGGATCCCGCCCTGGCCCAACAGTATGCACAGAAGGCCATTTCCGGAGGGGTCATGGAAAGCAATGATGATATTGCATTACTGCCCTGCTCATCAGGACCAAGTCTTTGGTTTAATCAGAATGGTCTGTCCCGTGCTCTGATACCCAGTGATTGGGGGGCCAGGAATATGTTGAGTAAAACGTTGGTGGACTTTCTTCAAACACGTAATGATCCGAGATTACGAATCTGGGCCGTGAGGGGTATATGGGGTGGTCCTTACCTTACCGATCCAGCTGATCAAATCGGTATGCCGAACGGATATGATTCGGAGACCATGAAGGAATACCTTGGTCAGACAGAGCCGGTAGATCGCGAGAATGAGTTTTCCCGTATCAACCCTATGTTACTCGATGTCGATGATCCCTGGATTGTCATGACTGCGGCTGAAAGTCAGTTTTTGCTGGCTGAAGCAGCGTTAAAGGGCTGGTATAATGGAAATGCTGAGGATCATTACCGTGCAGGTGTTAAGTTGGCTATGCAACAATGGACGGCGTTTGATCCTTCCTTTGTGGTCACAGACGGTGAGGTGGATGCCTATCTAGCTGCAAATCCATTTGATGGTTCTGCCAAAATGATCGGCGAACAATATTGGGCTGCCAATTTTATGCAGTGGTACGAAGCTTATAGTAACTGGAGGAGAACCGGCTATCCGGAACTTACACCAGTCAATTATAAGGGCAACATATCTGGTGGGCAAATCTTTAGAAGAATCGAATATTCGCGGTCAGAAGTTGCTAATAACCCTAATTTCAAAGAAGGAAGTACTCAACCAGACGACGTTATGACCCGCATGTGGTGGGACGTCAACTAGTTGTTTTTGTAACATATGGTCACATTGATTAAGAAGCGGTGTTAACTAATGCCGCTTCTTTTATTTTACCTGGAGTTTGTTTATTTGGTTATTTTCAAGTAGCGAAATATTCCCTGAAACTTGGTGTTGTGGCTGGGTTAAAGCGGGCTTTTTTAATCATAATGAATTATCGATATAAAATTGTTAATTCGTGTAAGTGTATTTTAAATAGTTAAAGAATTGCGGTATTTCCTCAAAATATTGGTACCATACCACGGTGATCAAATGTCCTTAAGAAGAAATGCTACTCTATTGGTGATGTATCTCTTATGGTTTAGCATGTCATTGATTAATTGCGGACCAAAAGAAGACCGGAAACCAGAAAGTACGATTGTGGACGCTTCTTCTAAATTAGAAAACACCTTTTTTACCCTCCTTGATTCCAGTACCACTGGTATTTCTTTCAATAATATAGTACAAGACCACCAGGATTTTAACATATTGACTTATAGGAATTTTTACAATGGCGGAGGAGTGGCTATCGGAGATGTCAATAATGATGGATTGGCGGATATATATTTTACAGCCAATCAAAAATCTAATCGTCTCTATCTTAATAAAGGAAATTTTCAATTTGAGGATATTACCGGGCAGGCAGGAGTTGAAGGAATAAATGGTTGGAGTACCGGCGTAACGATGGCAGATGTCAATAATGATGGTTTCCTAGATATATATGTCTGTAATTCCGGAGACTTAAAAGGTGAGAATAGAACCAACCAATTATTTATAAATAATCAGGATCTGACATTTACTGACAAGGCAGCCGAATACCGGCTTGATAATCAGGGATACTCAACTCAAATTGCTTTTTTTGATTACGACTTAGATGGTGATCTGGATGCTTACCTGCTGAATAATAGCTTTAAAGATCCAAGCAAAATTGAACTATATAAAAGTATGCGCGAAATTCCGGATCAATTTGCGGGAGATAAACTATATAGAAATGACGGCCATGTTTTTAGTGATGTTACTTTGGATGCAGGTATATATAGCAGTAGAATTGGTTTTGGTTTAGGTACGGTGATTGGTGACATAAATCATGACTTTTTACCGGACATATATGTGAGTAATGATTTTTGGGAGCGCGATTATCTCTATATTAATAAAGGGAATGGTAAGTTTTCCGAAGAATTAAAAGAAAGGATTTCTTATTGTTCTATTTCGAGTATGGGCGGTGACATTGCGGATGTTAATAATGACGGAAATCCAGACATACTTACCACCGATATGCTGGCAGCCGACAATTTTAGGTTGAAAGCTATGACGAATTTTGATCCCTATCATCTTGAAGATCTAAAGTATAGGGCGAATTATCATTATCAGATAGCGCAAAATTGTCTGCAGATAAATAACGGCAATGGACAGTTTTCGGAAATTTCCATGTTCTCAGGAGTATCTGCCACGGATTGGAGTTGGGGAGCATTGTTTTTTGATTTCCAGAACGATGGATTGAAGGATTTATTTATCAGCAACGGATTGCAAAAGGATCTTATGGCCATGGATTTTCGTGATTATCTCGATGCAAATCAAGTCCATTTAAAAATGGCTAAAAATCAGTCCGTAGATTTTATTTCTATTATAAATCAAATGCCTAGTCACCCGCTCTCAAATTTTGCCTTTGTAAATCAGGGAGATTTAGGATTTCTGGATATGGCTCAAGACATGGGACTGGCAACTCCCTCTTTTAGTAATGGAGCTTCCTATGCTGATTTAGACAATGATGGAGATTTGGACCTTGTCGTTAATAATGTAAATATGCCGGCGTTCATTTATAGAAATGAGGCTCAGAAAAATGGTAGTCACTATATAAAACTCAAGTTTTCCGGACCGGCAAACAATACTTTTGGGGTTGGGGCTTTTGTCCGCGTGACCAGTGGTGATCAAATGCAAATTGGAGAAAATTATAATACCAGGGGATTTCAAAGTGGTATAGAACCATCATTGTTTTTTGGTATTGGTCGGAATACTACCATTAAAAAATTGGAAGTCGTCTGGCCGGATAAAAAGATGCAGACCCTGGAAAATGTCGAAGCAGATCAGGAAATAATATTAGATTATCGGGAAGCCAATGGTCTGGTGAATAGCATAGCGTCAAAGTCTGCAGAGGTGTCTTTTACCGAGGTTTCACGGCAAATGATTGCCGGTAAGTCCGTACATAGTGAAAATAGGTATAATGATTTTGACCATGAAGTACTACTGCACAAGATGCTTTCAACTGAAGGTCCTCGGATTGTGAAGGCGGATGTGAATGGCGATGACCTGGAGGATTTTCTGGTGATGGGAGCTCACGGTGACGATGACAAGTTATTTATCCAGCTTGAAGATGGTAGTTTCAGAAGAAGAGTGGAAGAATCATTTGAAGAAACCAAAATATTCGAGTCTACTTGCGGGACATTCTTTGATGGTGATGGTGATGGTGATCAGGATTTAATTTTAGGCGGAGGTGGAAATGAATATATGATGGGTCGGGATTATTTCAAAGTAAGATACTATGTAAATGATGGTAATGGCAATTTTGAGCTGGATCAATCTGACGTGCCTCCGGTTATTGGAGATTTTTCTTCGATCATAGCTGCCGATATAGATCGAGATGGTGATCAGGATTTATTTATCGGAGCAAGGGCGATTCCTGGCAATTATGGATTAATTCCCCGGTCCTATTTGTTGTATAAAGAAGAAGGGAAATGGGTAGAACATACCCCTGATTCTCTTGGTGGAATCGGTATGGTCACCGACGCCGCCTGGGTAGATTTGGATGGCGATCAGGATGAAGATCTGGTGGTGGTAGGTGATTGGATGAAAATCCATGTTTTTTACAACGAGTCAGGTGAACTTTCCCGCCAGTTGACCATTCCAGGTAGCGCGGGATGGTGGTCGAGAATTTTACCTGCCGATCTGGACCAGGATGGACACATGGATTTAGTGATTGGGAATTGGGGGTTGAATAGTAAATTTCAAGCATCCTCCGATAAACCACTCTCCATGTTTGTTGACGATTTTGACGATAATGGTAAAAGTGAGTTTATCATCAATTGGTACGCTCCTAAAGATGCGATCGCTTATCCATTTGCCACGAAAATGGAAATAACTAAACAAATGCCCATACTTCGTAAAAAGATTCAGAAATATGAGGACTACGGAAAAATTGATTACCAAACACTATTCGGTTCAGAGCAAAATCGTAATCCCATAGAGTATTCAACCAATATTTTGGCAAGTTGTATACTATGGAATAATGGAAGAGATTCCTTTACGCTTCAATCCCTTCCAAAAGAAGCCCAACTATCACCGGTTTTTGCCCTGGTCGTTGACGATTTTATAGGAGATTCTCAACCTGATATATGGTTGGGAGGTAATTTCTACGCTTTAAAGCCGCAAGTTGGAAGGATGGATGCCAGTCATGGAGTCTTGCTGGAAAATACCGGTAATCGATCATTCCAGCCCGTTTCCTATGAAGAAACCGGTATAGATGTACAAGGTGAAGTTCGAGATGCAACTATGCTTCCTTCCGGTAGGGAACGACTGCTGCTGATTGTAAGAAACAATGCAGATGTATTACTCTATAAGAAAAAGTCAAGTATTAATTAGGATCCCTAGTAGATTCCATCTCCATTGGTTCCCATGTATCCACCCCAAATTCTTGTGCTTCTCATTTTGATATGTGTACTGATTCTTTTTATTTCCAGACCCAGAAATGCGGATATATAAGGCGTACTATGGAAATATTGGCAATGCACAATATCCAGGTATCCATCGTCATCTAAATCACCAATCCAGGGAGTGGTAAAGACATTTTTAAAGCGCTTTTTCTGATCGATGACATATTCAGTTCCGTTGACAAAATCAATAGCGATTAGCTTATTTTCGATTTCTCCGATATCGCCACTATAGCCTTTGGCACAATCAAATTCGTTAATACTGATGATAGCTTCACTGCGACCATCATTGTTTAAGTCATAGGCAACAGGGGAAGAAAATCCGATACAACCCAGTGAATTTTCATAAGCAATGGAACCATCCTTTCCATCAAATAATATTTGCATCAAGCCGGTGTTGTTTGGCCATTCTCCTTTGCTCACGAATGTGAAAAAGTCTGGGACTCCGTCTCCAGTAAAATCAGCTACCGCAAAGCTGTTGCTGCATTCCGTATCAGGTATTTTTTGAGTCCAGAGTTGACGGAATGTTTTACCATCAATGGCAAAGGCCTGACTCGCATGCGAGATGGCGATGATATCCAGGGTGTGGTCGCCGTTAATGTCTGCCAGTACGGGTGGTGCGATAAAACCATGACCCTCTTCACTAGCCAGGACTTTTGCGGATGATAAGTCACCATTTTTAAGGTTTTCGAGCTTGGCCATAAACAGGCTGCCTCCGAACGTTTCTCCTCCTGATCCAAAAATTATGGATAATTCCTGCTCACCGGGTTGTTTAAAGGCAAGCGGAGACATATATGATTCCATCCCATCAGGCATAGTGTCGCCGGCAATGATTTGTCCATTTGCCGGGTCGATTATCAGCAACACTCCGGCAATTCTTCCTTCCCATATCCCTGGACCTACCGTGGGATTACCACCATTCTGTACGAGAAGGTCGGATATTCCATCGTTATTTTGATCGGGAATCACCTGACTATTATAAAAAATTGAGATGTGCTTTACCTAGTATACTATCTTCCTGATATTTTGCCGGGTCGTATGCCCAAAGTTGGGACCCGGTCTTACCATCAATTCCTTTAAAAATACATTGCCTTCCTCCAATAAAAATGTCGGAAATGCCATCTTTGGTTACATCGATAAAAGTTGCAGATCCAAAGACCAGATCTTTGGCTTCTTGCTGCCATAATAGCGATCCATTTTTACCATCAATCGCTAAGATACCTTGAGGGGTCTCCACGTATTCATTTTCTCCGGCTCCAAGTATGAGATCTTTTATACCATCGCCATTGAGGTCTTCCGCTCTTAGAGAAGACTCAGAACCCAGCCGGGGAAAATTTACATCCCAAACCATTTCAGTCTTTTTTTTGCTGCACGCAAGTAAGGTGAGACTGCCGAGAACCGTAATTATGAATAACCGCATAGGGCTAAATTAAAATAAGTAAGCCGTTTTTTAATCAACTGCTCTTGCAAATAAAAGTATCATGGTGTACGATGCGCCTCACATACAATACATTCGTTTTTTATTGAGCAAGGGTATAACCAAAGAGTCTTTTATAAAAAATCAATTTTGGCCGAAAATCAGGATTACCCCACCCCTCAAGGGGGCTGATTTTAGCCACTTTTACCCTTTTCAGGCGGGAGGCTAGCATGATGAATCCGGTTCTTTTCGGAGTGAGCTCAACCACCCACAGAGTCATTTGATAATCAAAGACGGAGAGGGTACTTACAGATGAACGGTAAAGGTCGGATTGTTTCCGCATTAATCGTATCAAGAAATCTTAACCGACATCCTGAATAAGTTGTGTTGTACGCAAGATTTTCGAAATCAATGACGGAGGCCAGGTTGATTTTACCGCCTTCCTGCAACATATAAAATACGGGTATGGCCGAATTTCGAAAACGACTTTTGTCTATTTTTGGGAGACAAAAACCTGGTGCATTTCGTTATATTAGATAGTCATAAATCTGCCATTTTCTTGACTAATCAGAGGCCGAAAACCACTTGATAAGTTGTTTTTTAAGTAAAAAAAATCGAATCTTGAAGAAGATAAAGGAATTTCCCATGAGATCACTCATTTTCCTGGTAATACTGACTTTTAGTCTTGCATTTACTAGTCCTATTGCAACAGATACCGCTGATCCACAACCTCTTTTTACATTACTTCCTGCCGATCAAACTGGCATCAAATTCAACAATGAGTTGAAAGATCAGAAGGAGGACAATATTATGATTTACTCTAATTTTTACGGTGGTGCTGGCGTAGCTATAGGTGATTTAAATAATGATGGACTTCCAGATATCTTTTTTGCCGGTAATCAGGTAGCCGATCAATTATACCTGAATGAGGGTGATCTTAAATTTAAAGATGTGACCCGCAAGGCCGGCATCAAAGACAATGGTGGCTGGTCTTCGGGAGTGATTTTGGGGGATGTTAATGGAGATGGTTATCTCGATATATATGTGACCAGAGAGCTTTATGATGATGATCCTGAATTGCGGAGAAATAAGTTATACATTAATCAGGGAGATGCCACCTTTAAAGAAGAAGCCGAGGCTTATGGCGTAGATAATGATGCCCGAACAAGACATGCGGCTTTCCTCGATTATGACCATGATGGTGATTTGGATTTGTTTCTTTGTAATCAACCCCCAAATCCGGGTCATTATTCAAAATTCCATAACTCCGATTTATCCCTTCCGGCTTATCGCCTTTATCTTTATCAGAATCAAGGTGGAAAATTTACTGATGTAACCCATGAGGCTGGTTTGGCTATGACTGGATTTCCTAACAGTATTACTTGTAGTGATTTAAATGGAGATGGATGGACAGATATATATGTAGCTAATGACTTCTGGGTCGAAGATTGGATCTTAATAAATAATGGTGATGGCACTTTTAGTAATCAACTCTATGACCGGACCAATCATATATCTTTTAGCAGCATGGGGGTTGATGCCGGTGATATCGATAATGATGGTGATCTCGATATAATGGTTGTAGACATGGCTGCAGAAGACAATTATCGTCTTAAAGCCAATATGAGTGGAATGAATCCAAAGGCATTTTGGAAAGTTGTTAAAGATGGTGGCCATTATCAATATATGTTTAATATGTTGCATATGAATCAGGGTGATGGGCATTTTAGTGATATTGCCCAGATGGCTGGCGTAGCAACAACGGATTGGAGTTGGTCTCCGCTAATTGCTGATTTTGACAATAATGGATGGAAAGATATTCACATCACTAATGGGCTTATGCGGGATATCCGGAATAATGATGCCTCCAAAAAATTTCCAAAGTATCTTGAATCAAAACTATTTGACTACATCCAGAGTCACCCCAATCCACCCGCCGACATTTCTGTTTGGGATGTGGTAGATATTAAGAAGGCTTTGGAGATTGTGCCATCACAGAAGCTATCGAATTATATTTATGCCAATAATGGGGACCTGACCTTTTCGAAAAAAATGGTCGAATGGGGTATGGATCAAAAGTCATTTTCAAATGGCTCTGCATATGCTGATTTGGATAATGACGGCGATCTTGATCTGGTGGTCAATAACATCAATGATGAGGC
>JAGQWV010000606.1 GCA_020437045.1 Saprospiraceae bacterium
TTCGCGTAGTTTAGCCTCTAGAAACATCGTCGGTTCCGTCAGGCAAATGAAGTTGTATCCCTGTTGTATTAATTCAACTCCGTTTCCGATCATCCACATGTTCTTGTGCTGTGTCTTGGCCGCTTCTTTGATGCGCTGAAGTGCATTTATTAATACTTGCGAAGTTGGATTCCAGCAAACACCCAGGTCTGCCGATAGATCATAAGGGCCTACCGCCATGGCTGTGGTAACCGGATGGCTGGCAATGACCTCGAGATTATCAAGTCCAACTTTGCTTTCGATCTGCGGAAGAATGATGAGATCGTCCTCCACTTCTTTTTGCCAGGTTTCGTAGTTGAAATCATTGACCCAAAAGTTCCCCCGTCCTCCCGGGCGTCTTCTGCCACGCGGCTTTAAATAGATTGCGTCCTGGATTTCCCTCATGTCTTCTGCCGTTTCGACATACGGTACTAGCAAACCACAGGGGCCAAGATCCATGGCCAGTCGCATATAAGTGAACTCGCAAGTGGCCGGCCGTATTAATACAGGAAAATTTTCCCGTCTCCCCATAGCACAGGCTTCCACCACCATATTGGTATCGTGACTGAGGTGCTCGAGATCAATGATGATGTAGTCCATGCCACTTCGCATAGCCAGTTCAACTATGCCCGGCCAAAAATGATAAGTTACAATCATGCCGGTAGTAATGGAGGCTGGATTTTTAATTTTTTCTCGGAGTATTTTCGCTGCGTTCATTTTTTTATCGACTTTGTGGTAAGTGCTATTTCATTCTGAATAAAACCAGGATATGGGCAGGGAACGAAAGCGATGCGATCGTAGATTAGTCTCACTATTTCGTAAGGTATAGGTCAATAATGCCCGGTCCTGAGTAAATGTTAGACTACTGTAAGCGGCCGTTATGTGATCACCTTCTTCGAGATTACGTTTGTATTTCCACGTTTTCCCGTCGTCGGTAGAAATCGCTGCCGTGAGGGGGATTCGCTTGCCCTGATGATCGGCTCCGGGCTCATAGTTGTCATTCCAGATCAGCAAAAGATCCCCTGTTGAAGGAATACGTCGACAAGTCGCCGGTGATTCTGGTGCCCTTACTCCCCAGGATGTTGGTTCTCCCCAGGATAATCCCTGATCCATAGAATAGCTGATAGCAATATGACCCGATTGAGTTCGAAAGATCATGCCCAGGGTTCCATCTTTAAATTCGATCACTTCGGGTTCCATTGCTCCCCGATTTGAATAGTCAACGTGATTTTTACTTTCCTGCCAGCTTTTTCCCTGATCATCGGAATACGAGCAAAAACTGATGAAGTGATTTTCTGTTTGAACATCCCGCGTATAAGCTAGAGGGGCAATCAGGCGGCCGGATCTCAACCTGGTGATGCGATCGTTATTCATAACACTGTAACCGGGTGAGATGGTAAATCGAATGGTGTCGCCAAAGGTTGTTCCACCATCCTGGGAGACCCGCAAGTAACCTCTTAAATCAGATAACGAATTTTTCATCATAAAGAAATGCCCGAGCCGGTAGTCTCCGGACGAAGTATCACCAATATATCGGAGGGTACTGGACATTACATTGAGTTGCCCAATATTTTTTTGAAGTACCAAGGGTTCACTCCAGGTAAGCCCACCATCATAGGATCGCACAGCCATGATTTGTGCCGTTGCATGATCCCCCGGGCCACTACTGAATTCCGAAATCGAATATAGGAGCGATTGATTGGGTAACACGGCCACAGATCCTTCGGTATATCGGGGATGTTCAGGGGTGACTACAAAGATATCCCGAATGATATCGCCACTACCATCAGGTTGCTGAAGACATACCGTTTTAACTCCATTAAAAGGTCGGTCAATTTGCTGACTTCCCCCCAAGCTATCTATGATGGTAGGAGAAAAGGTGGGTCCCAACGACTGTAGGGTAAAAATTAATAACAAAAAGGAGAGCGGCATGGAAATTAAATTTGGATCTCGACGCGATTTGATGCGTGATTTTGTTGATTTATTCCGGTATCGTGTCAAAATAGACTTGCAAATGTATTTTCATTTTCTCCCTAAATTTAGAAGATGTCTCATTTCTCAGTGATTCCAGTAGATGCCGATGGGTTACCGGATTTTTCACTTGTGACCTTCCGGGAATAGTGCCATTATAAACGTAATTAAAAATAGGTTGCAACATTTTTTGAAAACGCAGAATGGTATTATTCCCTGATATTTTATAAAGGAGGGCATGAAAATCAGCATCACAACGGGTTTTAATCAGACGATCATCCGTGCCTTCTTCCCGGTTTACGATTTCTTCCAAAAGATTTAAACTCTCAGATGTTTTTCGTAGAAAAAGCAATTCTGAGATTCCCAATTCTAAAACAAGCCGGAGTTCGAAGACATCCTGGAGGGTATTGGTGTCGAGAAAATTAGGCTCCAAAACCCTTTCCATACTGCCAAGAATATCTGGTTGCGTAATGATTATTCCCCTGTTTCTTCGGGATTCGATCAGGCCCAGTGTTTTTAACCGGGCCAGGGCTTCTCTTAATGCGGTTCGACTCACACCCATGGCATCGGCAAGATCAGCTTCTTTGGGTAAGGGATCTCCAGGTTGAAGGTTCTCTTCGATGAAATACTCTCTTAATCTCATCTCCACCTGATCTACCAGAGATATACTTCCAATCGGTTTAGGTTGATTTATTTTCAAAATGCAGAGGGACTTTTACTTTCTACTAAATAATCCGGTGTTTTTCGTTGCGGGTCTAGTTGAACCCATATGTATGATGTAAAGTTACCAAAATACACCCCTAATCTAGTCATCAAATACCAATTATCATAGTATTGAATCTAAGTATATTGATCAGAGGTGTATATTTTATGGGCATAAAGTCTTTTGTGCCGCATGGCATTGGGCATTGATTTGCAAAATATTGTCCCATATTTTTTAAGGTTGTCAAAGGATGCTAGAGATCTCAATCAATATAATTCATACGTATATATTATATATGTAGCGTTTAGATATGGCTATCGGAGTGCTCGCTATTTAATGGACGTTATAAACTAAATGTAACTGTACTTGATAATTTGAATATCAGATGGTCTATATCCGAAAGAATACAGTATGCTTTTTGGCTTAGTAGTATTTAATTGTTATTAAATATCTGAATATCAATATTTATATATATGATAGATATACTATATATTATTAAATGGAAAAGCTCTGGATTATTCCGTCTGCCATTGAAAAAGTGGGATTTCTCATATAAATCGCTAGTTCTGTAATGTCGATCACTGCTTAGAGATCAAAAAAAATAAATCATACATATTGGTGTCATTCAAGATAATTTTGTATTTAGTGGTTGTAAAAGATAGCGTTTAAGACCTTTTTATTGATCTATACCTTATAAATAATACATAACAGATGAAATCAATCGTACATCAAAACATTGTTCAGCTCTGCTTGCTTTTGCCGGTCTTGTGGCTAAGTAGTATAGCAGTCAATGCTCAAACGGTCATTCAGGGAACAGTTACCTCTGCGGATGATGGAACTCCCCTGGCAGGAGTGACCATACAAATTGTCGATCAGGGGACTGGAGAAGTAACTGATTTTGACGGGAGTTATAGTTTGACGGTAAACAGCTTGCCCGTTAAACTGGCATTTTCCTACATTGGTTATGCGACCACTCAGATTGATGTAGCGCAGGCAGGCACTTACAATGTGGCGCTGGAAACCGATAATTTGACATTTGACGAAGTGCTGGTCGTTGGATATGGCGAACAATCTCGATCTACTTTGACCACTTCTGTTACTAAACTCGATGAAAAAGTGATCGAGAATACCGTGTTTTCTAATGCGGCATCTTCCATGCAGGGGACTGTCTCTGGTGTGAGAGTACAGACGCTCTCCGGCCAACCGGGAGAAGCACCAAGAGTGATCGTACGGGGGGGTACTTCCATCAACAACCCTAATGGTGCTCAACCACTCTATATCGTGGATGGAGTGATCCGGCAAGATCTGGAAGGGATCAATGCAGCAGATATCGAATCGCTGCAAGTGCTAAAAGATGCTGCATCTACTGCGATTTATGGTGCCAGAGGATCAAATGGAGTAGTAATCGTGACATTGAAAAAAGGCAAAGCGGGCAAAACCGTGGTAAATTATCGCTATTCCCATGGTTTTTCGCAATTACGGGAGCGATATGATGTTCTGAATGCCCGTGATTATATCTATTACAATCGACTGGGTCTGGCGGCTACCGGTGTGAAACAACCACAGAGACTCACCCGTTTGAATGGTGCCTTTGGGGAAGGAATTGGAAATGACCTCACCAACACAACGGCATATACTACTCAATATCTTACCGACGAAAATCGCTATAAGCTTGATGAGGGATGGGAAAGCATGCCCGATCCACTGGATCCATCGAAAACAATCATCTTTCAAGGCACGGACTGGCAGGATGTGTTGTACCGTACCGGGGTTACCCGGGATCATTACTTGAGTGTTTCCGGAGGAGAGTCTAAGGCCACGTTTAATCTTGGTGTTGGATATACGGATGTTGATGGTATTGCTATCAATACCAATTATAGTCGCTGGTCGGCCAATCTCAATGGAAGGCTGACTATTCGTCCTAATTTATTTGCGTTTGGAGGTTTAAATTATAGCCGGGAATCGGATAATAAGGTTTATAGTGAAAATCAACTCTTCGAACGGTCGATAGCCACTCCACCAACCGCTAAATATACTTATGAAGACGGTACACTTGCTCCCGGAGTAAGTCGTAGTCTGGGTAATCCGGCGTATCACCTAAGTCGATTGACAGGTGGTAATAGTGACAATATGATTACGCTCACCGGTGGTTTTAGCTGGGAGCCTATATCCGGCCTGGTGTTCGAACCGACGGCATCAATTTTCTACATGGCTAATGATGGTTCGTCATTCCAGAAATCATATTATAATACCCCTACACAGCTGATTGACTCAAGGGATGCGAGCGCGACTTTTAATAAATATGATCAACAACAATTGGATGCAACTTTAACCTACACTAAGTCCATTGACAACCTCCATAATTTCCAGGGTAAATTAGGCTTTTCTTACTTCAATCGAATTAGTTCTAATATCTCCGCGACCGGAAGAGGGGCAGCTACGGATTTGATTCCAACACTAAATGCATCTGCTGAACCAATTAATGTTTCCAGTTTTAGTACTCAACAATTGATCATTGGCTATTTTGGTCGATTTACGTATGACTATGATCAGCGTTATTTATTCGCCCTGAATGCCCGCTATGACGGAGCCTCGAATTTGGGAGATGAAAATAAATGGGGATTTTTTCCCGGGATTTCCGCAGGATGGAATATTCATAACGAGGATTTTTGGAATGAACCGCTTTCGCTGAGTAGTCTGAAGTTGAGAGCGAGTTATGGTATTAATGGAAATTTAGGAAATTTATCGGATTTCACTGCCCAGGGACAATATAGTGTAGGATCAACCTACGATGGTGTTGCCGCGGTTGAATATACGGGTATTGCCAATCAAGCCCTTAAATGGGAGCAATCAAAAACGTTTGATGTCGGTTTTGATGCGGGATTTGTCAAAGACCGGTTTACCATATTGTTTGATTATTACCACCGGATCACAGATAATTTGATTACGACCCTTGCCTTGCCCAAGTCAACCGGATTTACCAGTATTTTGACGAATCTTGGTAGTCTCGAAAACAAAGGTTTGGAAATCGAAGTTGGGGCAGGGATTATTCGTAAAAATGATTTTAGTTGGGATTTATCTTTCAATGCTTCTAAAAATACAAATGAGATCGTCGAACTTCCCGAAAATGATAATGAGAATAATCGCATCGGGG
>JAGQWV010000607.1 GCA_020437045.1 Saprospiraceae bacterium
TGACGAGATCACAAAGCTCCTTTAACCGTACTGAATTAGCCATACTTGCATTTCAAGTCGGATTAATACATTCTTGAATGACAAGGGACGGTTCTCCTCCTCCAGGGGGTTAAACGCTGTTCTCCTGATGACTAAGCCTCCTAAGTCACCGCTAGCATCTTTGATCACCGAATCTGGGCGGAGGTGATAGCAGTCGGTGTGGGGGATGAAAGTACTTTCGAAAAATGCTAATTCATCGCTTAACACAAAGGAAAGGAATACAATTTCCTGCCAATTTTGATTACCTGTATACCATTTAGTACAGCGCCCGAACCTTACCTATACCATCTTTACTGATCGATTTTACTTCCGGATTACCAGCATAACGTACCGTACCAATACCGCTGACATCCAGATATAACTCTTTATCGGCATAGATTTCCGCTTTGCCGATTCCAGCCGATTCAAAATGTAAGATTCCTACTCTGAGATCAGTGGCATAGAGATTGCCCATTCCGGCACATTCAATTTCAGCGACATCGCTTTTACCTGAAAGATAAGTGGTTCCTATACCATCAAACGTCGCCGATAGATCATCAACATTGAAATCGAATTCCACATCCCTGATTCCGTTGCATACCAGATCTAACCGGTCGCTGGTTATTGGTGTAATACATTCTAATTTACTAATGCCATTTATTTCCAGGACCCGAAGGTTCTGCATATATATCTGCACCTGAACCTTCCTGAGCGATTTATTTTGGTATGGATGATCTCCCACCACTACTTTCGGCCCATGTTGATTTACTTTTATGTTATCAAGTATCTGTCCAGGACCTTTAAGAATAATTTCTTCACGATCACCTTGTTGAAGAACAACTTCAAATGATCCATTTAGCACTAATTGATCAAAATTTTCAAAATTATACCTTCGCTCTTCCTGTGATAAAATTCCTGCGGCAGCAAGGGTATCCCTTTGTAATGTGCTCAAAATCAGCAAAAAAAACAATGTAGATCTAAGTATCATGGTTTATCAATTTACAATTTCGAAATCGGAACAATAATAAGGACGCTGTGATAGGTCGTAAGTTGCAGATGGCGATTATTTTCCCTGCTTCTTTCGAAGATCTGTAGTAAGAAGAGAGAGCATACTGTGGGTTAAATTTGTATTTTGCGCATATCTTAAGAATTAACCAACAATTTATCATGAGAGATCCAATGCTGATCGTTCACATCCTCGGCGTAGTAATGACGGCCGGTGCAATTCTAGCTTATGTATTTATAAGAATGAGTGCCACGAAACTTTCCGGGAATGAAGGAAAAAATTTGTTACTCAATGTTTCAGCGCTCTATAAAATGGGAAACATAGGTTTGATCCTCGTATTGCTCACCGGTGGCTATCTCATGACTCCCTATTGGAGTACATTAGGATCCACTCCTCTTCTTATTGTGAAACTACTCCTCTTCTTGATAGTCGGTGCACTCTTAGGGATGATGAGTGGAAGCGATAAAAAGGCAAAAAAGGGCAACGCCGAAAAACATCTCGCAAAAACTGCGATATTTGGCAATATTTCTTTAGTCATCGTAATCATCATCATCATCCTAGCCGTTTCTATTTTTCACTAGAAGTATAGCTATCATTCGATAGAAAACTTCTGCAACGAAATATTTTACAAAAAAGTCAGGAAGAGATTTGACTCTTACCTTAGGTCATACCCTATGTTTGCATTTGAATTTAAATCGCCGTGGTGTGACAGAATATTCAGTAAAAGCATTAGCGGAAATTTCTGGACTTAGTGTCCGGACGATTCATTACTATGACAAAATCCGTCTCCTTAAGCCAGCCTATCGTAGTATATCCGGATATCGATTTTGCTTTATTTCTCAATATGGCAATTAAGATATTTTATTAAATCAACCGCGGAGAGAATATTAAGGGAGAGCCTTTAACAGAAGGAAATTTGTAAGTCATCTACGATCACCATTTTCTCCAGATTACTGCAAAGTCATTATCGCTTCATCCTACAACAGCTGACAGATAAATAAATCTTATTTTGGTTACCAAATCGGAATAGAATTCATGATTACAAGACGTAATTTCATTAAGGGTAGCATGATCGCTACTTTGCCGTTGAATGCATTTCACACCTGGAAAGAGAGGCCGATTTCTCCACCTGCTTTTTCATTTGACCTCCATTGTCATCCGGGATCTGCATCCACTTACCAGGATATGAAGAAACATAAGTTAAGCAGTGCTTTTGTTTCTCTCGTAGCAGACCGACCACTTTTAAAAAGGACAGAAACGGGAATCATCCCTACCAGAAGTTACCAGCCCGGCGAAGGATGGAAGGAATTTGAAACACAGTGGCAGGCAATTAAAGACCTCATGAATGAAGCAGAAGTCATCCCCATATCTTCTTATCATGACTTAACCAAAACTCAGGAGACGCACAACTTCGCTCCTTTTATTGCTTGTGAAGGTGGTGATTTTCTGGAAGACAGTACCGATTATCTGGAACTGGCTTATGACCGGGGAGTACGATCTGTACAGCTGGTACATTATGCTCCAAATGCATTGGGTGACCTGCAAACCTATGATCCAAAACATCATGGTTTATCCGCGTTTGGCAAGAATGTCGTAAAGAAAATGAATGATTTAGGAATGATCATTGACGTGGCTCATGCCTCTTTTGAAACTGTAAAAGGAGTCGTGGAAACCTCCACCGATCCCATAATACTTTCACACAGCCTTTTAAAAAGGCGCCCATTTATGCCTATATCTGCGCGTGCTATCACGGAAGAACACGCAAAATTGGTGGCTACCCATGGGGGTGTTATTGGTATGTGGCCTTCCGGACTTTCAACGAGTATTGATGACTTTGCAGACAGTACTTTGCGATTGGTTGACATGATTGGTATCGACCATGTCGGCATCGGTTCAGACATGGATTCAAACTATAAACCGGTCATCAAGAATTATACAGACTTTTTCCAATGGACTGAATTGCTATCGACCAAGGGATTGAGTGACACAGAAATAGCCAAGATTCAAGGCGGCAATGCGCTAAGGGTCCTCCAAATGGTTCTTATTTGAGACCTATTTGCTTTCTGTCGGCTCTGGTATACCGGGATTACTGACAAAAGCAATCTTTTTACCATCCGGAGACCATGAAGGCACATTGATGGTTCCCTGTCCTCCATAAAGGTAAGCCAGCACCTTTGGTGCACCACCTGTCAAAGGCATGGTCCGCAACATCACCCGCTTGTAAAAGGGATGATCAGCCACATCTATATCTGCTGGAAATGAAATGAATACCATGGATTGACCATCTGGTGAAATATGAGGAAACCAGTCATTATATTCATCGAACGTCAGTTGCTCATTATTTTTACCATTCGGATCCATTCTCCAGATTTGCATGGTGCCAGACTGGGTTCCATTATAATATATATGCTTACCTGCCGGATCATATTCCGGCCCATC